>CAILMA010000768.1 GCA_903835145.1 uncultured Bacteroidota bacterium | reverse complement strand
GCGCCTATATGTGCATGTTCCTGCAATGCGAGCATTTCAGAACGTGTAACATAGGGATACAACTTAATATTATTTTTGTTCTTGCTGTGCTCTACAAAGTCTTTGATTTCGCTGCAATATTTGTTGTCCTTTATCCCGGTTACTATTAGCGCGCAATTTTCATCATTAAGCAATTCGAAAGCCTTAACCAACTCAAAAACACAAAGCCGCTCGTTTACGTTGCCAGTATAAAGCACAATTTTTTTATCAAGGAAATGCTGTGGCACCAGCTTTTTAAATACCTCTTGCGAATTTTTTACTTCTGTTTTGGCAGATATATATGCTGTATTAAAAATAGTATGCGGCATAAAGTTCAGGTGGCACCTTCCAGCAAGCCAAGCTGAGCGTTGTACCGAAGGTGTTGCCACAAGATGGGCATTTTTCACTGCTTTTAATGCCAGCAATCTATTTAAATGACTGAGCGGAGACCGGGAAATGGAGTGCGTCGCAAAATCGGCTACTTCCATAGCAAAGTAAATAACCGGCACTTTTTTCTTAAATTTTACAGCAGTAAGAAATGAAAACGGACAATATGCAATAACTGCTACAGGGTTTTCCCTTACCAGCTCAGCGGCCCGCTTTGCAAATTTTGCCCTCAGCGCCAACCGGGTGTATATGGAAACATTGTGGTGTTTCCCGAGCGTTTCAATTTCAATATGGTTACCAATATTTAGTTCGTCTGATGGCACAAGCGAATCAAAGGTGAGAATATGGACATCGTAATCTAAGTCTCTTAGTGTTTGGGCAGATGCATAAACAGGGGGCAAAAAATCGGGATGCACAAGTGTTAACAATAAAAGTTTCGGCTTTTTTTTAGCATTCATACTTCCTCTTTTTCATTTTGTCATTTCCTGATTTTTTATGAAACGCGTCGTTCGTATAGATTCCCGGCAAAAATCAAGAAATGTTCTTCGCTCAAAATTAAATTTATTATTCAATTTTTAAGCACTTATTTTCCTGCCAGCGTCCTGGCACATAGCAAGACTTTAAACCATGAAAAATGCCGCCCGTGGTTAGGGCGGCATCAAGTCATTATTTTGATTTCTTATTTACTTAGGAAGTTATTGAGTTCGGTTTTACTTGCGTCGAACGTAAATACATTACCTACTTTAAAATAGTTATTCTTGTCTGTAGTTTTGGCATATGCTGCCTTGGCAAAGGAAAGCTTTGACTCGTCGGTACCGAAAAGCTTACAGATCTCTACAACCTGATCGGTAGATATGCAATTTGATTTCAGCACTGTTTTTGCGGTGGAGAGCCTTGTATCTTCAAAGCTGGAATTACCTATTGCCTGCTTGGCTCCGTTGAAAGTGCTGAAATCCATCGGGTAGTTGCAGCCTGCTGCTGCCGGTGCGGCATTGCTGTAACCGCCATCTGTGGTAGTGGTGGTGGTGCGGGTGGTGGTGGTTTGGGTTACAGAGGTATTCATGTTGGGGTCGTTCATGTTTACGTTCATGTTCACACCGGCACCGCCATTGGGGTCATTTACGTTTACGTTCATATTCAGGCCACCTGCATTTACACTTACCGATGTACTTGCGGGGTTTACGCTGGTAACAGTTGTCGTCTGCGTGCTGCTTTGCGTTACTACGCCCGGTGATGGCTGTCCAAAATGAGCGACATACATATCGGCCGGCGGGTTGTAAGATGCCGGTATCGGCGTTGCCCCAAAGTAGCGGAGTTTCAGCTCGCCATCCTTCGTTTTCTTAATTTTAAAGGTCATCTCCATAAACTCACCGGTAGCAGCATCCTTCGTGGGCATGTTCTTAGTAATAGCCGGCTTAGTCGGGTCAGCAAATGTTATTTTAGCCTGATAAAAATCGCTGCTCAGGCCGTCCACCCTTACGTTGGCCTGGGGTACACTGTTTTGCTGTATGCTGTTAAGCGTGAGATAAAATTTATCTCCGTCTTCAGAAAAGATAGTGATGCAGCCCTGACCGAAGGAATACACTGGAGCTATGGCAATTAATAAAAATACAATCAATTTTGCTTTCATAAATGGTTTGTTTTGTGCCTACAAGATTAGTTATTTTTTGATGAACAATAAATTTTGGGATTCCTAAAACAAGAATTGTGCCAAACTTTTTCCGGCTGGCAACACCTGCCTGCCGGAGAATCAAAAATAATCTTTTTGGTGATTGTTTCCACTTTGGTACAATCTGCATTGTATCTTGCACCATATTTTTCAATTATGAAGATTAATGTGCCGATGACCGGGTTTATACTCGGTGTTTTCTTCCCTTTTATAGGCTTGTTTGTCATGTATATTATTTGGGGAGGGCATCAGGGTTTTGGAGCTTTCACAAAGGGGCTGTTTACACTTCACGAAATGGGCGGTAAAGTTTTTACGCTCAGCCTGCTCGCCAATCTGGCTCCGTTTCTGTACTTCAACAGCAAGCGTTATGACTATGCAGTGAGGGGTATTGTGATAGCTACAGTGCTTTACGCCGTTTTCATTGTTTTGCTGAAATATAATTTTTTCAGATAATATGCGGTATTACCTCATAGCGGGCGAGGCCAGCGGCGACCTGCTGGGCAGCAATCTGGTTAGGGCCCTGCACAAGCAGGACAGTTACGCTGATATACGCTGCTGGGGAGGCGATAAAATGCAGGCTGCCGGCGCCACGCTGGTGAAACACTACCGGGAGCTCTCTTTTATGGGTTTTGTGGAAGTGATAAAGCACCTTCCTGAAATACTCAATAACATTAAGTTTTGCAAAAGCGACATACTTGGCTACAAGCCCGATGTACTTGTACTTATAGACTACCCGGGTTTTAACCTGCGCATAGCGGAGTGGGCCAAAAAACAGGGCATAAAGGTGGTATATTATATATCGCCCCAGGTATGGGCCTGGAAGGAAAACCGGGTAAAGAAGATAAAACGTGATGTGGGTAAAATGCTGGTTATACTACCCTTTGAGCAGGAGTTTTACAAAAAATGGAACTATGAAGTAGTGTATACCGGGCACCCGCTTACCGAAGTGGTAGCAGAAGAAAAAAACAAACTACCCATACCACCCATAAGCAACAAACCCATAATAGCCCTGCTGCCCGGCAGCAGAGCGCAAGAAATAAGGGTGAAGCTACCGGTAATGCTGCAAATGGTGCCGCTTTTCCCGGAATATGAATTTGTGATAGCACAAGCGCCCGCGCAGCCCGACGAACTCTATAAAGAAGTAATGGGCGCCCTTGAGGTAAAGATGGTAAAGGGCGACACCTATAACCTGTTGAAACAAGCCACAGCTGCACTGGTTACCAGTGGCACAGCCACGCTGGAAACAGCACTTTTTGGCGTGCCGGAGGTGGTGTGCTACAAAGGCAATGCAGTTTCGTTCTGGCTGGCCACCAAGCTCGTGAATGTGAAATACATATCGCTGGTGAACCTGATTATGGACAAAGAGGTAGTAAAAGAACTGATACAGACCGAACTTAATGCAACCAACCTTGAAAATGCCCTCCGCAGGCTGCTTACCGACGAAGCCTATAAAACTGAACTGCAAGCCGATTACCATAAACTCCAGCGGCTGCTGGGCGATAGCCCTGCTTCAACGGTAGCCGCAAGAGAAATAATAGACTTTATTAAGACTGGTAAGTAAGGCAGAAACCAAGCAGCATTATGCTACTTCCTGCACTTGCTTCGATGCCAACCTGTAAGGGAATGAACTGTAGATGTGACGACGCGCAAATCTTGCGGGCGTTGGGGTATTGATGAACTTTACATACAGTGCCTTCGGAACTCCGAAATACTCATAGCTGCTGCCATCAGCAAAACTGATAACGAGTGTTTCTGATTTGTAATCGAAATCTTTTATGCCAATTGTGGTAATGGTAAGCGTATACTCAGCATGGTATGCAGCCTTTGTTTCAGGAGCTATGCTCACCAGGAAGTGGTAAGCTTCTATTATGTGTTTACCCTTTGCTTCAGCTTCAGCCCTTCCTTCGTCGTTACCTTCAAACTTATCAGGGTGCCATTGCTTCATCAAATTGCGGTAAATTGTTTTCAATTCCTGCAAATCAGCATTTTCATTTACACCCAGTAACTTGCGGTAACCTATTATTTTCTTCATGTTTTATTATATCTATTTTTGTCACCTATGACAAAAACCGCACAAAAGTATTAAATTTTTTTCAAAATAATGTCGTGAGCTGCCATTTGTACATTAATTAACTATAAATTCTGAATTTTGGGCTTTGTTTGGGATACATTTTTGATTTTTGGTGGGGGTTGGTTGCTGTGGAAAGTACAAAAGACCTTACGTTTTATCGGCTGTCCAGCCATAGCATTCTGTATTTTTTGTCGGCGTCATATTGGTCGGCTTGTTTTTTAATATTAAAGTATCTATCCGTTCTCGGGTCATTCCCTACGCCGGCAATATAGGCCCAGTTGCACCAGTTGCTGCATACGTCATAGTCTATGAGTTGCTCCTCAAAATAGGCTGCACCATAGCGCCAGTCCAGCTTCAGGTCATTACATAAATAGCTTGCGACAACCTGTCTTCCTCTGTTACTCATAAAACCGGTCCATTTCAACTCCTGCATGTTCGCATCTACAAAGTCTATGCCTGTTTTACCATTTACCCATTGCATCAGAGCCTCATTGTTGTGCATTCCAGTATGATCTTGCTTGCCCCTGATACCGTTTTTCAGAAAGAATTTTTTACCGTGTTTTGCCATCATGAGCCAGAAATATTCCCTCCACAGGAGTTCAAAAAACACCCAGTACGTGGACTCATTTGCTCCGTATAGCTCCTCATATTGCTTTAAACTATCGACTATAGACCTTGGCGATAAACAACCCACCGAAAGCCACGGTGAAAACTTCGTAGAATAGTCGGCACCAACCAGTCCATTCCGGGTTAATTTGTATGTTGAAACGAGCTTAGATTGTTCAAAATAATAGTGTACCCTTTCCATCGCATGGCTTTCGCCCCCAACAAACTTACTTGCTGCACGGTCATCTATTTTTACTTCATTCAGATTTAGATCGGCCAGCGAGGGAAGTTTCAGGAAGGGCAGTTGAGGCGAGGGAACAGAAGCAGGGACACTGACCGCAGCGCCTACCCGAGCACTGGCCTCCACTTTGCGCCTAAAAGCAGTAAACATATCCGGCGTCTCCATCATTGAAAAAGGCAAATCACCTTCCCGGTACAACGTACTTGTGTTAACCATTTTCAGCGAACAGTTCATCGGCTTCATCTTTTCTTCTACCTCCCGCTGAAGCGCAGCCTCTTCGCTTGCTACTTCTGTTTTGCAATAGACTGCCGATGCCTCATATTTGATAGCCAATTTTCGCAATTCATCTGCGGTATTCCCCTTTACAACTATGAGGCCTGAACCAAGCTGCCGTAAGTTTTTATCAAGGTCGGTCAAAGCCTCTAAAATAAACTGTGCTCTTATCGCGCCGGTCTTCGAAAATCCAAATTCCGTTGGTTGGTAGTGCCTCTCGTCAAAACAATACACAGGTATCACGTTATCACTGTGCGCTATAGCCTTAACCAGAGTTTCATTGTCATGTAATCTTAAATCGGTCTTAAACCAAAGGAGTACTGTATTCATATCAAAGGCTATTTATGTTTTTCAAATAGTGGTCGGCTTGCACAAGCAATTCGGTTCTTTGACTTTCTTTCATTTTCCTCCAAGTGCTATAAGCCATACTTATGCGCGGGTTTTTGGCTAATTTATCTTCGTGTCTGCTATAAAAATTCCAGTATAAGCTATTGAACGGGCAGGCTTTATCACCGGTCTTCTTTGACTTGTTGTAATAACAACTGTTGCAATAGTTGCTCATTTTATCAATGTAGGCAGCGGAACTTACATAGGGTTTGGTGCCTACAATGCCCCCATCGGCATACTGGCTCATGCCGCGTGTGTTCGGTAGTTCTACCCAATCTAAAGCATCGATGTAAATACCGAGGTACCACCCGTCTACTTCATCAGGGTTTATACCGGCCAATAAAGCAAAGTTTCCGGTTATCATTAACCGCTGAATGTGGTGTGCGTATGCGTAGGTGAGCGACTGTTTTATGCTGTGTTTTAAACAATTCATTTTTGTATCGCCGGTCCAATACCATTCTGGCAGGGGTGCGCTATGACCGAAGTAATTGAGGGCCGAGTACCCGGGCATTTTGCTCCAATAAATGCCCCGCATGTACTCTCGCCACCCAATGATCTGGCGCACAAATCCTTCAAGCTGATTGTACTGAATATCAGTACCTCGCTTTTCCCACTCGTTTATTGCCGCAGCAATAACCTCAGCAGGCGATATCATTTTTGTATTCAGCGAAAAGGACAAACGGGAATGGTAAAGTGACCATTCGGCGGCCGACATCGCATCCTGATAGGTACCGAAAAGAGGCAAGCATTCACTAACGAAGAATTGCAGTAGTGTTAACGACTGCAACCGATCAATAGGCCACAGAAAGCGGACGGCTTCGATGGTACCAATTGTTTTAATATTCGTAGTTTTCAGCTCTTCTACAATACTGGTCACATCATTCTGAAACAAACACGGAGGTGTGGCTTTATGGTGAGCAGGCAGTTTTTTCCTATTGTCGCTGTCGTAGTTCCATTGGCCTGTAATTGGATCATGGCCGTCCATTAATAAGTTGTGCTTTTTACGCATATAGCGGTAAAAGCTCTCCATAACAAAGGTTTTTTTACCCTCAAAGAATTTCCCCAACTCATCCCGCGTGCTAAAAAAATGTTCTGTGTCATAAACTGTGTAAGTGATATCCAGCTTGCTGATAAGCCCGTTTAGTAGTTGGTCTACCCGGTATTCATCAGGTAGCTGGTACTCAAAATGATTGTATTTATTTACATTGATTAAATGCAATATATTTTGCTCAAAATCCTGCTGATTGTTGGATTCGGTAATCGTGATATAAATGACATTGTGTTTTTGGTCCTTCAATTCGCGCGCAAATGCACGCATGGCTGCGAAAAACCCAGTTACTTTTTGAATATGGTGGGTGGCATAATCGGTTTCTGTGCGAAGCTCCATCATTACATAGGTTACAGTTTCATCTACCATTTTATACCAGCTATGCTGTCGGTTTAGCTGATCGCCCAAAATGAGGCGGAGTACTTTCCTTGTTTTCATGGGCGTTTTGTTTTGTTATTCCGACACCGGTCGCTGCAATAGAGGACGCTCTCCCAGTTTTTCTCCCATTTCTTTCGCCAGCTAAATGGTTTGTTGCACACAATGCATGTTTTGTGGGGCAGATTTTCTTTTTTAACACCTTTCATGGACTATTTGCTTGGGTGAATTTTTTCTGTTTTTTGCTTCCTGTGTTCCCACACCTGAGTGCTTGCATGCTTGCGGGTTTCTTCAATATCTACAATAGGGTGCGGATAGTCGTTCCCTATTGCACAGCCATATAGCAATTGCTCCATTGCGCTGAGTTTCCATGGCTCGTGTATTAAATGGGCAGGGATGTTCGCCAACTCAGGCACCCATTGCTTTATAAATACAGCATCAGCATCGTGGTCTTCGGCATTTTTAACAGGGTTGTATATCCTTATGGTATGGTTGCCTAAAACGCCGGATTGCATTTGCAACTGAGGGTAGTGAATCCCCGGCTCGTAATCTAAAAACTGACGTGCCAGAAAATGTAACTCCCGCCAGTCCTGCCAAAGGTTGAACACAAAAAAAGAGACCACCATTGCCCGCATCCTGAAATTGATATAACCGGTTTGCACCACACACCGCATACATGCATCTATCAATGGCACACCGGTTTTACCCGTTTGCCATGCAGTAATGTGTGCTTCATTTTTGGGCTTTATGAGCTGGTTGTAGGCCCGGTTCATATTTTCAAACTCTATCTGGCAACTGCTTTCAAACTTCTGTATGAAGTGGCAATGCCAATGCAGGCGGGAAATGAAGTTGTCTAATGCTCGCTTGTTGGTGGATTGTTCGTAGTGCTGCATGGTGTATTGATAAACCATGGGCATACTTATATTGCCGTAGGCCAGGTAGGGCGAGAGGCGGCTGCAGCTTCTGCGGCTTAGTAGTGGCTTGGAGATGTGCTTGCTGTAATTTACATACCGTTCCTTCAAAAAACTCTCAAGGTATCGCCACGCCCAGTACTCACCACCCTGCTGAAAGTTCTTGTTGTGCTCCGTAATTTCCCGTGAAAGCGCTTCACCTCTTAGCGAGGCATAAAGTGATGCATCCACCTTACAAAAATTCCATTTTTCTTCGTTTATCAATTTGGGCGGCTCTGTCATCTTCCGCTTCCAGCCGTCTGCCCAACCGGACAAGGTTTTTAGCTTTCTTATTACGCCGTTGGTTTGGTATTCTTTCCATTGAATACAGTTTTGTTTAAAAAAACGGACCAGGGCTATGTCCCTATCAAAGGTTAGCCTGTTGCCGGTTTCCTGATGCGAGAAAACCGTTTTTATGTGGTAATGCCGAGCAAGTGCGGCAAATACAAAATCGCATTCATTGTGGAAAACCGCAATTTCACCGTTTATGTTTTTCAACCGTTCCTGCATTTCAGTCAGGCTTTCGTGCACAAAACGCCAGTGCCTCACATCGCTATCGGCATAAGCCATTACTGATGGCTCAAAACAATACAGCAACAGCAGCGGGGTACCCTGCTGCTGTGCCTCAAAAAGTGGCTCGTGATCGGTAAACCGCAAATCACGCTTGAACCAAACGATATTGATAGGCTCCTTATCCACGATGGCCGTTTGTATGAATTGCCATTGTAACTTGTCTGCCCCCATCAACATACTTATACCCGCTATAGGCGTATCTTTCAGTTTTGTTTAATTTTTTCATAAAAATATTAAACAAACTTACGGAGGTTTCGCGAATTTGGCGCAGGCAATTTGAAAAACGGGCTGCGCTATCGGGCGAACAACACCGCCTAATGTGGATAGCGATAAAAGCCAAAAAAGCCATTCAGAATTTCAAGCAGGTAATATACGGCAGCCATGCCTGTGCCAATTGCTATCAATGTATTCATTTTATACTGCCGGCGAAACATACGGTCGGCTTCAAGCTCCAGCTCGCTTACCCTTCGGGCCTCGTTGGTTATATATCTTTCATCTTCCAGCAGCTTATTGTAGCTGCCTTGTTTCTGCAGGTCCTTTCCGCGTTCCAGTGTAAGTTGCAGGTTATCCCCATCCTGACTGGCAAGGCCGTTTTCAACTAAAAACCTACCCAGTGATTGCGACATATCAATATCCCTCCATATGTTCTCAAACTCAGGGTTATCGGCAAAGAGCTTTTTGTATTCTTCAGTCGGAATACTCGCAATAATACTTTGCAGATTAAAATCTCCGCTCTGGGGGATTTTATTTTTTCGGAGCAAGTAATTCAGAAGTTTAATCCTTCTGTCATCGAGGATATTGGTCTGTGAGCGTTGTTCCATTCGTTTATAGCATTTGTCAATCGGGGCATTACATAGCGTCTCGCGGCCCACCCGTACTTATTTTTTATAGCAGCATTCTACTCTATTGATTATCTGCAAACAGACCACCATTGGCTACGTTTTAGGTAGCTCCTGAGGCGTGCGCGTACGTTGATTGAAAATTTCATTGCTCAGCCTGTCCATTTCCTGAGTCATTTGGCTGTGATCAAAAAACTTATCGTCCCGCATGTTTTGAAAAAAATAGTCGTTGGTAAAGAAGTCATGATAAAACAAGCTGTCGTTCATAAAGAGTTTGCCAAAACTTCCCTGAAAAAGGGATGGGAATGGACTACCGAGTCCGCTTTTGAAAGCATTCATGAGGCTGTCTCCGCCCAACTGCTGCCCGCCCGCATCAGTGGAATAGCTCCACGAAAAGGTAGAATCATAACCTATAAGGTTACCGTTGCTATCGAATTGTTTGTTTACTTTCCAATCGACTTTAGGATTGTTTTGTGTTGTTTGCCCGCTCGTTACTTTTTCCTTTTTGTTGTTGTCGTTCTGCGCATTACAGCCAGTGATAGAAAATAGCATGCACGCAGCAAGAATCATCTTTTTCATAACAATCTGTTTTGTGGTTGAAAAAAATTTAAAATTCGCTGGCACATAGAACAGGCGGCGTACTGCTACACCGCCTGAACATGCCCATAGACCCAATTGTGATTATTTAATTTCGATAGTGCGGGAAACAGCCTGAGCTTCCTCTTTTTTAGGCAGGCTCAAATGCAATATACCGTTGTCATATGTTGCTGTTATTTTACCGGCATCTATTGCCTCATCAAGGTTGAAGCTGCGAACAAAGGACCTTCTTTGGTATTCTTTCCTCAACCAGCCATCCTCTCTGGCTTGCTGCTCCTGCTGTTGCTCAAAGCTAACAGTGAGCACTTCACCATGTACATTAATTTTAAAATCCTCTTTTTTGAGCCCCGGAGCCACCAACTCCAACTCATAGCCCTTGCCCGTTTCTCTCACGTTTACAGGCACACTTACGTTTTGGGGTGCATTGTTGAAACCCCAAAAGTCATCATCTAATAAGCGGTTTACATTGTTCTGGAAAATTTTGTCGACCAGACCGCTGAAAGTTGTCACTGGCACGCTGCCATTTCCGTTTGTTGATTTCATTAGCGAGTTCATATTTTCCTCCTATTTTGTAAAAACAATCACAAACAAAATGCCACACTGCAAATGACGAAACAAGACTGAAAAACTTGCAGAAATTTTACGTTTGGGGGTGACAATTTGAAATATAGCATGACACTTAACAATATTTTAATACATTTGTTTCGGCGGTTGAAGAAGCCTGTGTTTCGCGGAACCGGCTATGAAGACCTTATCAGCAGCAAATAGCCGAAATGAAACTTAATTTCTAAATTTGAAATTTAATTTCTAAATTTACAACTCAGGTATACTACAAATTAGCTTTTGAGCATTATATTTTCTAAAAATGAGGCGGCAACTCTAAAAATGCGGCGAAATGGAATGAACAAAATAATTTAAAGTGGTAATTATCACGAGGAGTACATTGAACCGGTATAAGGATTAATATCCGCAGGCTGCTGAAGCGATTACAAAATGGTATTTATTGGTCAGTACTACTGACTGGGCAAACCTAAATGAACTTCGAGCCACATTTAACTCGGTGGACTATTTCGGTAACGGACTTTACATTTTTGATATTATGGGCAGCCATTACAGGCTGATAGTTAGAATAATTTTTAAAACAAGAACAATATTTGTCAAATTTTTCGGTATCCACTCTGAGTACGACAAGCTGGACATTAGCGTGCTGTAAAGGACAGCCAATGCCAGCTTGGTATTTAACATAAAAAACATGGATAAAATCGCAAACATAGCAAGTAAAGCGGATTATGATGAAGTAGTGAAACTGCTGGAGCGAATCGCTACCAAAAACGACGAAAACCTCACTGACCAAGAACTGGATTGGATAGCGCATACTGCCAGCTTGGTAGCTGCATATGAAGAAAGACATGGTATGGTGCCGATAGATGCGAGGTCAGTAAGTGAAGGGGAAAACGATGTGCAAAAAATTGCTGCCGCACTTGGCTACGAGCCTCACCTTACAGATATAATCCGGTTTAAAATGCTACAAAGAAAGCTGAACCAAAAGAGCCTTGCAACGCTGATGCACATGAGTCCCGCAAAAGTTTCACAGATTCTCAGTGGCAAGCGCGAGCCGGATGTAGACTTCTTGCGTGCCATACATGAAAAATTAGGGATAGATGGCAATGTACTGCTTGAGTG
>CAILMA010000767.1 GCA_903835145.1 uncultured Bacteroidota bacterium | reverse complement strand
CTGCTCCCATATCGCCAGCGTCTTTTTTATCGTCCTTGAAGTCCTCTGTATTCAGGACGCGGTTTTCGTAGCCTACTAACCTGTAGGATTGCACGTTCAATGGGTTAAACTCAATCTGCGCCTTTACATCTTTAGCTACGGTAAACATCGTGCCTTTGAACTCCTTTACCAATGTCTTTTTGGCCTCATCAATGTTATCCAGATAGTCATAGTTCCCGTTTCCTTTATCAGCCAGCATTTCCATTTTTGCGTCCTTGTAGTTGTCTTCGCCCACACCAAGGCAGGTTAAAAATATGCCTGTGGATCTTTTCTTTGTAATCATGTCTTCCAGTTCTGCATCGCTGCTTACACCCACGTTAAAGTCGCCATCTGTTGCCAGTATTACGCGGTTATTACCGCCTGTTATGTAATTGGCCTCTGCTACCTGATAAGCAAGAGCAATTCCTGCTCCCCCCGCGGTTGAGCCGCCAGCCTCCAGCCTATCAATGGCTTCAAGTATTGCCGTTTTATTGCTGCCAGCTGTTGATGGAAGTACAAGTCCCGCATTACCCGCATAAGCAACAAGGGAAACCCTGTCCTGCGGCCTCATATTAGCCACCAGCAGCTTCAGTGATTCTTTCACCAACGGTAATCTTTTCGGTTCATTCATAGACCCAGAAACATCAATCAAGAAGACAATGTTGGAAGGTGGCAGCGAGTCAAGCTGAGGCTCTTTTGCCTTTATACCTATGCGCAGCAGGTTGTGTTTGGCATTCCATGGGCAAATCGTGAGTTCGGTTTGTACGGCTATTGGCTGGTCATTGGCGGGAGCAGGGTAGTCGTAGGTGAAATAATTGATCATTTCTTCTATCCGGACTGCATCGGCCGGCGGGTTTTCACCATCGGTTATAAAACGCCTGATGTTGCTGTAAGATGCACGGTCCACGTCTACAGACATGGTGGATAGCGGCGTGCTCTTTACCATCATAAAGTCATTTTCATAAACCTTTTTGTATTCGGCCGTGTTCCCGGTCGTGTTTTTTCTTGTTGCTGCCACTCCGTTTAGCCCAATCGATTCTACCGTCTGAACCTGCCCCTGTGCCATACCCGCACTATTTTGTACTTGCACTCCGTCTACAATATATACGTTTCCTGGTGAGCGAGCACCACTGTTGTCCAGCACCTGACCTCGGGTTGTTTGGTAAATGCCTGGCGAGATTGCTACCAAGTCTGCTGTTTGGGTAGTGGGTTTGCACCTTATCTCCCGGCTGATGAGTATTGCGTTGGTTTTGTACTTGTCTATGAGTGGTTTTGAATAGACTTCCACGTCTTTTAGTTGTTTTGATAGCGGTGTCAGTACAATGTCGAGCCCTGTAGTTTCATCTTTTGATACCATAACGCCTGTAATAGTTTTGCTGCTGTAGCCAATGAAGCTCACTTTAACATCGTAGAAACCGGTATCGAGTGGTTTTATGACATATTTTCCGTCGAAATCGGTTACTGCGCCCCCTTTAAGCACCCCGTTTTTAAAAGTCTGTACACTGGCATTGATTATTGGCTCTCTTCTCGCATCAGTAATGGTGCCGGTTATTTGCTGGGCCTGGCAATGCAGGGTCATTTGCAGCAGTAGCTGCATGATGAATATTTTGAATCTCATGATTGAATATTTTAAATGAAGAAAATGAATGGCAAAGACGTAACAAAATCGGCAACGGTTCACTCCTGCAGCTGACCGACAAACTTGTTGTTTTCTGAAAAGAGATAAAAAATAAAACAGGGGGCAACAAACTCAACTATGAAAAAAAGTGCGCGACTAAGACATTTATTTTGAGCAAACTAATGATCACACTGCGAATTTTAACCATTTTGAAAACTAAACTAACCCCCTGTTTTATCAACTTAATCGCGCTTACTAATAAAGACGTAAGACGGGCTTTAGTTCTTTGTTTTACGGTTAGAAATATTTTTTTGTTATGGGATATAGATGGGGGTACAATCAAAAAACAATTTTGAAATCGCGGTGATGATGCTCGTCGAGAATATGCAATTTGTGGCTCACAAACGTTGTTCTTTCGGAAAATTGAATAAAAAAAGAGGTGGTTCAAGCGATAAAAATCACGCTGGAACCACCAATAGTATTTTTTAATTTAATGGCTGCAATCAATCTTCAATAACTTTTGACCAATTACATTCTACCAATTATTATTTAATCATCAGACCGAATTTTTCGGCGGTTTCAATTGCGTCTTCGTAACCTGCGTCAGCATGGCGGATAACGCCCATAGCGGGGTCGTTGTGGAGCACGCGGCTGATGCGCTCTGCAGCATCGTCTGTACCATCGGCAACAATAACCATACCGGCATGCAGGGAGTAACCCATGCCAACACCGCCACCATGGTGGAAGGAAACCCAGCTTGCACCACCGGCAGTGTTAATAAGGGCATTGAGTATTGGCCAGTCGGCTATCGCGTCGCTGCCATCCTTCATGGCTTCTGTCTCTCGGTTAGGGGAGGCTACAGACCCGGTATCGAGGTGGTCACGGCCTATAACAATAGGTGCTTTTACTTTTCCGGTTCTAACGAGGTCATTGAATAGTTTTCCAGCTTTTTCTCTTTCGCCCATACCCAGCCAGCAAATACGCGCAGGCAAGCCTTGAAATGCGATGCGCTCACGGGCCATTTTGAGCCAGCGGTGCAGGCCTACATTATCAGGGAAGAGCTCCATAAGAGCCTGATCTGTAGTGTAAATATCTTCCGGGTCGCCACTCAGCGCTACCCAGCGGAAGGGGCCCTTGCCTTCACAGAACAATGGCCTGATGTATGCCGGAACAAAGCCCGGGAAGTCGAACGCATGGGTTACGCCACGCTTATCGTGTGCCTGGCCGCGCAGGTTATTACCATAATCGAAAGTGATGGCCCCACGCTTTTGGAGTTCCAGCATCTCGTTCACGTGCCTTGCCATAGTATCGAGCGAGCGGCTCATGTATTCTTCAGGGTTTTGCTCACGGAGTACGTTGGCCTGGGCTACGGAAAGCCCTTCCGGGAAATAACCGATAAGTTGGTCGTGTGCAGAAGTTTGGTCCGTTAGGGTATCGGGTGTTATGTTTCTTTCAATCAGCCTTTGAAGAAGGTCAACTACATTGCAGCACACACCTATAGACACCGCTTCGCCTTTTTCTTTGGCTTCGAGCGCCCAGTCTATGCTTTCGTCAATATCATTGGTATATTTATCGAGGTACCGGGTTTCAATGCGTTTTTTTATGCGCCATTCTTCCATTTCAGCGGCTAGGCACACACCTTCATTCATGGTTATGGCCAATGGCTGAGCGCCCCCCATGCCACCTAAGCCTGCAGTTACGTTTAGTTTACCTTTCAGAGAACCGTTGTAATGTTTATTGGCAAGAGATAAATAAGTTTCGTATGTACCTTGTACAATGCCCTGAGAACCAATGTAAATCCAGCTACCTGCGGTCATCTGTCCATACATCATCAGTCCCTTAGCTTCCAGCTCACGAAATACCTCCCAAGTAGCCCAACGGCCTACCAGATTGCTATTTGCTATGAGTACACGTGGGGCATTTTTATGAGAACGCAGCACGCCAACAGGCTTGCCGCTTTGTACCATTAGTGTTTCATCTTCTTCCAGGTTAATGAGGCATTTCAATATTTTATCAAAGCTTTCCCAGTTGCGGGCTGCCTTCCCTATGCCGCCATAAACTACAAGGTCTTCAGGGCGTTCGGCTACATCAGGGTCCAGGTTATTTTGAATCATTCTGTATGCGGCTTCGGTTACCCAGTTTTTACAATGTAACTGATTACCACGGGGTGAGCGTATTACACGGGAAGTTGATGTATTGGACATATAAAGAAGGTATTTTTAGATTTTGTGGTGCAAAAGTAGGAATTATTGGTGAGGTTGGAAGCGGTGATTGTTACATGCAATTGATACACTCCAATATATATTGCACCCTGAAGGAAGGACCAGATGGAACGCCGATAGTCTTTTCAGGTATGACTATTTTGTAAAAGACCATCAAGGTAATATACGGACTGTGGCTTTAGCATGTTTTTAGCTAACCAAAAAGAGAAAGGAAGCTTTTTTTATTTTGAAAATCAATTTGAATCAGCTAATAGCATTTTTTCATATGCCGGGGAAATCAAACTTTTACAAGAAAGCGATGAAGGACAATCACATGGGAAAGATAATAGTAGTAATAGCGAAAAGCAACCTATCTTCGTCGGCTATAAAAAAAAATTTGGCATAATTATATATCAATTAGGTGTTCAAAAATAAAGATATAATACGCGGTTCATTTTTAATTAGCTATTTATTGCAATAATATGAATAGAAAGGCTATTTATTTATATGTTATTCAGTTTCTTTGTTTTTCTTTCTTTTGCTCAAGTTGTTTG
>CAILMA010000766.1 GCA_903835145.1 uncultured Bacteroidota bacterium | reverse complement strand
TAAAAAAGCAACTCAGAGAAACACTCAGATAAAATAGAGAGTTTTTAGAGATACCCTTGAGTGTAAAATCTGTTGCAGGTTGCACAACATCACTTTCAGGCGATAGCGCCGCAGTTACCGTCGTATATCCACCTACCCTTACGTTAGGTGCAAATCCATCGGTTTGCCAGCCGCTTACGGCCGCTACGATCTCCTACAGCGGCGCAACGGGCGGTGCAACTATTTACGGAATCAATTGGGATTCAACGACACTTGGCGCTGGCTTTAGCAACATTAGCGGCGCAACCCTTTCAGGTTCTACTATTTCACTGCCGGTTCCGACAGGAGCTACCGGCTCATTCGGTGGTAACATCACCATTTCCAACGGCTATTGCACGAGCACAACCTATGGTTTTACTCTACAGGTACGTTCGCATCCCTCTGCTGCAATAACAGATGTACCAACTATATGCTCCGGCTATTCTGCAAACATTACATTTTCAGGCACGCCTGACGCCTACGTAGCTTACCAGATTGATGGAGGAAGCATTACAAGCAGTTTATTAACAAGCGGTACTTTTGTCCTAACGACGGGAGCGCTTACTGGCACCCACACCATTGCGCTACTCGATGCTCACAATGATGTCTGCTCGGTCACGATAGATTCCACCATCACCATAACAGCTACCCCTCTTGTATGGGTTGGCGGTGCGTCCGGCTCAGAAACAGACTGGAACACAGCAGTTAACTGGTCCTGCGGATTTGTGCCCGGAGCTACAGACAATGTAACGATACCTGCAGGCACCTTATATGCGCCTGTGATTGCTACTGCGGCTAATGGCACCACCAACGACCTTACCGTGGCCGCCGGAGCGAGTGTAAAAATCAATTCTATCGGCGTTTTAAACATAAAAGGAAACCTGACCAACAATGGCACAATCATGGGCGACGGAACTGCAAGCATCAACGGTGCATCTGCCCAAACAATAGCAGGCACGGGGAGTATAAACAACCTTGATCTGAATAACAACGGCGGCGCAACCATTGCCACCGGTGCCAGTGCTACGGTTACTGGTACTTTCTCGGTTACATCTGGCGATTTTGCAACAAACGACAGCCTCATCCTTTATTCTGACTCAACCGGAACAGCACGCATAGCGTCGCTGCCAGCCACGGGTTCTTCAATTAGCGGAAATGTTACGGTGTTGCAATACATCTTCGGAGGGCGCAGGGCATATCGCTTTTGGGCGCATCCGTTCAGCGACTATATATCGCTTAATCAGTTAGAAAACTATATTGACGTAACCGGCCCCGGTGGCTCCGCAAACGGCTTTACCACAACAGGTTCCAACGCACCTTCAGCTTACCGTTACAATCCGTTGGTTGGCAATTCAGGTAATCCTTCTGACCCGGGTTGGAGGCCATTTACAAGTGCTTATGGCACCATTGACAGCAACAGACTCCATCAATACCAGGGTATCAGATTGTTCTTCCGCGGCAAGAAGGGGCAGGGACTTGGCTATGGTCCGTATACCGATATTTCACCAGTAACAGTCGGGATGTTCGGGCATGTAAACCAGGGCAACCAAACGGTGACGCTCAGCAAGGGGAGCGGAGCCAATCAGGATTACAATATGGTGGGCAACCCATACGCATCACCAGTAGACATCGGCACCGTAATTTATAATGCAGCAGTAGCAGGCCGCATAGCCGGTGTAGCATTCTATGTTTGGAATCCTTACCTTGGTGCAGCTGGTCAGTTTCAGGCCATACCCTATGGCTCTTCTATGGCAGCACCATACTACCTGCAAGCCAATAATTCCTTCCAGGTACGCGCAGCACACAACGGCGATACCCTGAACTTTACAGAGGGTAACAAATCACCCGGCGTATCGGCTACGCTACTTCGCACTACGGGATCTGATTTGAATCTGGTAGTCTATGACGAAAACTACCATCCGTGGGACGTGCTGTCGATTAATTTCGATGAAAATGCAACCAGCAACGAGGACAACCGCTACGATGCGCTAAAACCTACAGGTGCCGATTTTAACTTCTACAGCATCTCAACCGATGGGCAAAAGCTGGCCATTGACGCAAGGCCCTTCGCCACAGGCAACGTGATACCACTTGGCGTTTCGAGCAGTTTTGCACTCAATTTAATTTTAAAGGCAACTTCAGTACCCGCAGGTAAGAAATTATACCTCCATGATAAATTGCTCGGCAAGTACATGCAGCTAACCGAAGGCGCTGAATACCCATGGACTGTAACAACCGATGTAAAAACGCAGGGCGACAACAGATTCGAAATCACGACTGCGACTGATGGTGTATCAAAAGAAGCAACGGAGCTATTTAGTGTAACGCTCACACCAAATCCCACCGCTGACGAGGTTGTTATTAGCCTGGCGGGAACAACCGCTAATGAAGCGGCTATCCATATCTATGACGTTACCGGCAGGCAGATATATGAAAACAAAAACGCTCCTCTTGGCGGAGGCAAAACAACCGTTCGTTTGACCAACTATCCGGCTGGAGTTTATATTGTTGAAATAACCAGTGGACCAAATGTAAAAACGCTAAAGCTCGTCAAAGAGTAATTAAATCAAATGAGAAAAGGAGAGGATGTCGGCAAAAACATCCTCTCCTTTTTGTTTGATAAAAACCGATTGACCAGCACTCTTCATTGCTAAATGGCATCAAATCAAAGCATATTATTTGCAAATACCTTTTTATAAGTTGGCCATTTAAACACAGCGATAATATATTAACCAATAACTACAGTTAACCCTACTTCCCATCTTAATATTCATTACTTTTGCACCACTTCTAATTTAACATCATGGGATTATTTGACAAACTCTTTAAACGTAATAAAGAGCAACAGGAACAAAAAGAGGCACTTGACGAGGGATTAAAAAAAACCAAGGAAGGCTTCTTTTCGAAGATCACCAAGGCAATTGCAGGAAAAGACAAGGTAGATACTGAAGTTCTTGACGAGTTAGAGAATGCCCTTATTGCTTCGGATGTTGGAGTGGAAACAACTGTAGCTATCATCAGCCGTATTGAGAGCAGAGTAAGCAAGGATAAATATTTAGGTACAAGTGAGCTGAACCGGATTTTGCAGGAGGAAATTATGGGCATGCTAACTGATGCACCATCAAATGACTTTGAAACCTTTGACACACCAAAAGACAAAAAACCATATGTAATTTTAGTAGTAGGTGTAAATGGTGTAGGCAAAACCACTACTATTGGCAAACTGGCTTATAATTTTAAGAAAAACGGTAAAAATGTGCTTATGGGCGCGGCTGATACCTTTAGAGCTGCGGCCGTTGATCAGCTCACCATTTGGAGCGAAAGAGTTGGAGTACCGATTGTAAAAAAAGAAATGGGCAGCGACCCAAGTGCTGTTGCTTATGACAGTGTGGAAAGCGGAATGGCACGTGGCAGCGATGTAGTAATAATAGACACTGCCGGAAGGTTGCACAATAAATTCTACCTCATGGATGAGTTGAGCAAGATCCGCAGGGTAATAAGCAAAAAAATGCCGGACGCGCCGCATGAGGTATTGCTTGTGCTTGATGGCAGCACCGGACAAAATGCAATAGAACAGGCAAAACATTTTACTGCAGCAACACAGGTAACTGCCATTGCAATTACAAAGCTCGATGGCACCGCTAAGGGCGGCGTTGTTCTGGCTATCGCGAACCAGTTCAAGATTCCGGTGAAATACATAGGCGTTGGTGAGAAAATGGAAGACCTCCAAATCTTTAAGAAAGAAGAGTTTGTCGATAGCTTATTTAGCCTCGAGAAATAATTGTGACCTGATTTATTCGTTTTACTCCAAAATCTGAGTGTTGTTTTATCACCTCCGGACATGCTGGAAAAAGACTGGTGCCATATTGCAGTCATTAAGGATTTATGCCAAATTCCTGGCGTGGGTAAGTCTATTGCTAATGACCTGATAAACATCAACATCTACACTGTTGATCAGCTTGCAGGCCGCGATCCTCAGGACCTGTATAACCGGTCAAATGCATTTGCAGGTATGGTGCAGGACAGGTGCTTGCTTTATGTATTCCGTTGTGCTGTTTATTATGCCGAAACGGCCCCGGAGCAGCGAGACGCCGAAAAACTAAAATGGTGGAACTGGAAATTTGCCTGATTACCCATCTTTTCACTACTTGTTGCCAAGGAGCATTTCTTTTAGCCTAACCATGCCCTCGGTGGCAGGAAGCTCAATCGGCACAATGTTTTCGTACCTGTATACATGAGGTATTTTTTTGTCAATGACATATTTCTTCACCCTTGGCTGCACATAATCTACCAGACCAGCAGCCGGGTAAACGGCAAGTGAAGTGCCGATAAGTAAAAAAATATCAGCGTCGTACATGATCGGTATTGCTTGCTCTATCATAGGCACAGGCTCCTCAAACCAAACTACATGTGGCCTGTACTGCCCTCCCTCAGGTGACTTATCACCCAATTTTATATCTCCTGTTATCGGGTACAATTGATGTTCGTTGCGTTCGCTGCGCATTTTTATAATTTCGCCGTGGAGGTGTAAAACGTTTGTGCTGCCGGCGCGCTCATGCAGGTCATCAATATTCTGAGTTACTATATGCACATCAAAATGTTGCTGCAAATCAGCAAGTGCCTTGTGCGCCGTGTTTGGCTGTGCGGCCAGCACATCCCTGCGGCGCATGTTGTAAAAATCGAGGACCAGGGCTGGGTCTCTGCGCCATGCTCTCGGCGTTGCAACATCCTCAATATTATATCCTTCCCAAAGTCCATCGGAATCCCGGAATGTGCGCAGACCGCTCTCTGCGCTTATACCTGCACCCGTGAGCACAACCAGCTTTTGTTTCGCCATATTTTCGTTGGTTTAAGTGTTGCAAATAGCTATGCTACTGCGCGTTTCTCCATTTCAAAAATACGATGAAAGCATGTAAAACCTCACTTGATAATATAATTTTCACATAGCTTTGTCACTTGAAAAAACATCATCGGCGCATGAAATATTTGCTTGTTTTATTGTTGCTATTAGCCAGCATTGGGCGCATTACAGCTCAGGAAATATCGTTTAATGACACCATTAAGAAATACGACAAAGAACGAATGCTTTTGAACGCCCGCGGCATGAGGGTGCTCGAAGGATGGGGCGCAGCTAATATTGCAGCGGGAGGCTCCGGCTACTTTTTAGCGAAGTCTGATGAATGGAAGTATTTTCATGCCATGAATTTCACCTGGGGTGTAGTAAACACCAGTATTGCAATGATTGGATTCAGGGGTGTGAGGCGCCAGGCAGCAGCAAAGTTTAACCCGCAGGATGCCTATAAGAACTATGTCGTTACCAGGAAAATTTACCTTGTCAATATTGGTCTTGATGCAGTATACATTGCAGGAGGTGCCGGACTGATGCAATACGGAAAAAAAGACAAAGCCAACCCCGCACTTGAGAAAGGTTTTGGGGAGTCCATACTTATGCAAGGGGTTTTTCTTTTGGTATTCGATAACATCATGTTTGCCGGGCATCAACAGTACCACAGCCGTTGGATGCAACTACTTAATGAGATGAAATTTACTGGCAATGGCATCAGCTATAATTTTTAGCCAAACGATCCAGAAACACCAATCTACGGGGAAACTATTACGTTGTCCGCTCTAAGATTATTTCAGAAAAGCATTTTTACAAAGCTGCGAACGGCTATTAATTGACAGTTTATGGCGTTGCAACCTGTAATTTTCCAGTGATATCCAAAAAATGATTGCCCAATTAACAACTCAGAATATCAGGAAAACAAATTTTGCCCTACCTTTGCAGCAGTTTTTAAATTATTAAAGTGAGCAAAATAGATATTGTGCGTTTCGCACCCAAAAACGGCGAAGGATTTTACGATACGCTTAAGAAAGAAATAGACGATTTTTTCAAACAAAATAATCTCGCCACCGACGGCAGTAGTAAAATCATTTGGAAAACAGTTGCCATGTTGTCGCTGTTTTTTATCCCCAACATTCTAATCATAACTGGCGTTGGGGCACTCAGTCCTATCCTGTTTTATTTTTTATGGTTTTTAATGGGCCTGGGCATGATAGGTATCGGTTGCTCGGTACACCATGACTCTAACCATGGAGCATACTCCAGTAACAAAACTGTAAACACCATAATAGGTGACCTCGTAAATGTGGTGGGTGGCTATGACGTTACCTGGCGCATACAACACAATATCCTACACCACACCTACACTAATATTGAAGGGCTGGATGAAGATATTGACTCGGGTGGTCTTATGCGTTTTTCGCCGCACAGCAAGAAAGCACCTTTGCATCGCTTTCAGCATATCTATGGCTGGTTCTTATATTGCCTGCTTACTTTGCAATGGGTTACTTATAAAGACTACAGGCTTCTGGTTATTTATAACAAAAAAGGATTGCTCAGGAAAGAAAAAATTTCTCTTGGAAAAGCGATTTTGGAGCTTTCTATCTATAAAGTTATCTATGTAGCTTACGTACTTGTTCTCCCTATCATGTTCTCAGGCATGTCCTGGCAGGCTGTAGTTATGGGTTTCCTTATTCTTCATTTCACCGCAGGATTTGGTTTATCTACCATCTTTCAGCTCGCGCACGTTATGGAATCTTCTGAATTCCCTACTCCATCAGATGACAGGAAAATGGGCAACAGCTGGGCTATCCACCAATTGCTTAATACCTGCAATTTCTCCCGCAACAGCAGGATAATGAACTGGTTCATTGGCGGACTTAACTATCAGATAGAGCATCACTTGTTCCCGCACATCTCTCATGTGCATTATTCTAAAATCTCTGTAATTGTGAAGAAAACAGCTAACACCTACGGTATTCCTTATATAGAGTACCCGAATTTCATTGTTGCGCTTAGGCAACATGGGCGTATGTTGCGGAAAATGGGGAACGAATAACCCGCTTGTAAAATTCGATTGGTTTTAATTCGATATAAAATAAAAATGCCCCAGTTACTGTCCGACAGTATGGGGTATTTTATTTAGCGGGAAACCCACTATAAACAAGGCTGCAATTATTGTGCCGGATTTTCGTTTTCAGGTATCGCTTCCGTGACAAGTATTGATTCCTGACCTTCCACAGGAGTTTCCGTATTCCACTCCAGAATGAAGTTGTTCCTGCCCACGCCCACCAGAATCCCGAGATAATTTTGCTGAATAAGCTCCAGCATAGCAAGGAATGTGAAGATGGCATGTATCCTGTTTTCGCAGGCGTCAAAGAGCATTTCAAATGGAATTCTCTTTTGTTCCTTCAAATGGTCAAGCAGGAAGGCACGCTGCCCTTCGAGGCTGTAATTGAACTTCACAACGACATGTTGTGGTTTATTCATCCGCTCATTGAACCGTCTGATCACTTTTTCGTAGGCCTGTAACAACTTGTACATGGTCACCTGCTGAATCTCCGTGCCGCCGGAATTGGCATCACTTATCTGATGCATTTCGGTAGATACGTTGCCCCTTTTCTGCTGCATCATGCGGTCGGCCTCCATACTGGTCATGATTTCTGAGGCCTCCTTAAAACGCTTGTATTCAAGTATTTTATCCACGAGTTCCTGTCGCGGATCTATTTCATTTCCCTGAGCATCCTTCTCTTTACGCGGCAGCAACATACGTGCCTTTATCCGCATCAAGGTTGATACAAACAAAATGAACTCACTTGCAAGTTCAATATCAAGCTCCTCCAGCTTTTTGATATAGGCCAGAAACTCATTGGTAAGGCGCGCAATAGGTATGTTGTAAATATCCAGTTCATCCCGCTCTATAAAGAAAAGCAGCAGGTCAAACGGACCTTCAAATTGCGGTAATTTTATCTGGTAGGAAACTGACATCGGACGACAAAAATATAATTTTTTACCTGAACTCGACAGGATATTGAATATCTAAATTCAAATGTGCTGCCAACAACAAGGGTAATCACTTTACTTATGATCTGGATTGTATTTTACAAACATGTACAAATAAAGCACTCTGGAGATGCGCATCAACCAAGGCTGGAACAACAAAACAGAGGAAATGCTTACAATTAAGTAGTGAATGATGCTATTGTCCTTGTAGGAAATACCGATAAACAGCCAATACCACACGAGGTTAAAAACAAAAAGAGCGATAGATAGGGCATAACTCACATACCCTGTGCCAAAATAAAACCCTGGTTCGATTTCCATTTTCTGCCCGCAAACAGTACACTTATCCGGCATGTCGAGAAGATGACCCAATGGGAAGATGCTTCTGTTTGTGAACATCTTACCCTTCCGGCATGCCGGGCAATTCATTTTTAAAATGCTGGAAAGTAACTGCGGTTTCCCTGACGGCATAAGTTTTTTACAAAAATAACCAGAATGCCGCTTTACTTCTAATGAATTATAGTAGCCTCCAATGGGGTAATTACGAAATAACATTCCGATAGTTGAAATATTTCCATTCACAATACCTCTATTTAAGGTTTTCAAACAGGAAATTTAAAAAACACGTAATTTTGTCACGTTTGTTAGTGACTTTTTGACGCTCGCTTACAACACACTTCTTAAAATTATCGCTTAATTCATAATGGATATTCAAAGTATAAAAAATAGATTCGGCATAATAGGCAATTCTCCGGCCCTCAATTATGCACTGAATACCGCCATACAAGTTTCAAATACCGATCTTTCAGTTCTCATTGTGGGTGAAAGCGGTGTGGGTAAAGAGGTATTTTCCAATATCATTCACGCTTTATCGCCAAGGAAACACAACCCGTTTATAGCCGTAAACTGTGGTGCAATACCCGAAGGCACGATAGACAGTGAGCTTTTCGGGCACGAAAAGGGCTCATTTACTGGTGCGCTTGATAGCAGGAAGGGCTATTTTGAAACGGTCAACGGCGGAACGATATTTCTTGATGAGATTGGCGAAATGCCGCTTGGCACCCAGGCCCGCCTGCTCAGGGTTTTGGAAACCGGGGAGTTCATAAGAGTGGGCTCATCAAAAGTGCAAAAAACAGACGTTCGGGTAATTGCGGCTACCAACCGTGACTTGCTCGAAAACTCAAGCCATTACAGGTTTAGGGAAGATTTATATTACCGGCTTAATACCGTGCCGATACGGGTACCAGCACTGCGCGACCGAAAAGAAGACATTCCGTTGCTTTTCAGAAAGTTTGCGGCTGACTTTGCAGAACGTTATAAAACGACATCTATACAGCTGGATGCTGTAGCTCAGCAGCTGCTTATTAACTACCCCTGGAGAGGAAATGTAAGGGAGTTAAAAAATGCTGCCGAGCAAATATCGGTGCTCTCTATAAACAAATTTGTGACGGGAGAAACGCTGCAGCATTTCCTGCCTCAAAACGAGAACTCCCGCAGCCTTGCTGTGATACATAACAACGCGCCGGGTGCAACGCATTCCGGTAGTGATTTTAGTTCAGAACGAGACATTCTATACAAGCTCTTTTTCGATATGAAAAAGGACATGAATG
The DNA here is from genome assembly GCA_903835145.1 of uncultured Bacteroidota bacterium. Taxonomy (GTDB): domain Bacteria; phylum Bacteroidota; class Bacteroidia; order Chitinophagales; family Chitinophagaceae; genus Flavipsychrobacter. The sequence goes on along the minus strand of CAILMA010000766.1, from coordinate 2,295 downwards.
ACCTTAAACAGATGATTTTTGATGTGGCCAACCATCAGGGATACACCCCACCCGACCCGTCCACGGTCTCAAAGAACCTTGTGCAGGTATATGCTGAGCCGGAACCGGTAGTGCAAAACGCCTACAATACAAACACACCTATCTTGATAGAAAGCAATTCGCACCACGAAGACGTAGAAGAAACGCTTTCACTTGCTGACAGGGAAAAGGAATTTATTACAAAAGCGCTAAAGAAACACAAAAGCCGCCGGCGCGATGCAGCAACCGAGCTTGGCATTTCTGAGCGGACATTGTACCGAAAAATAAAAGAATATGGAATAAAAGAATAATTTGAAAGTCCGTTTGCAATTAGATCTATTGCTAAACGCATCTAAATTTTCCTTTACTTTTCAACCTCTATGACTTCTACCTTATTCACTGCTCAATGAAACACTATTTTGTAACGGGCATAGGCACCGGGGTGGGCAAAACGATTGTATCTGCGATACTAACCGAAGCTTTGGAGGCCGACTATTGGAAACCCATACAATCAGGCGACCTCGACGATTCTGATACACTGAAGGTGCAGAAATTGGTGAGTAATCCAAGTTCTATCTTTCACGAAGAAGCTTACCGGCTTAAAAATCCACTATCGCCACATGAATCAGCAAAACTGGACAATATCACGATTACCCTCGATAAAATTACAGCCCCGGTCACAACCAAAAACTTGGTGATTGAGGGTGCAGGTGGCCTTATGGTACCTTTGAATGAAACGGATTTGATGATTGACCTTATCAAGAAACTGAACGTGGAAGTTATTCTGGTAAGCAGGCACTATCTGGGCAGCATCAACCACACCCTATTATCCGCTTTTGCACTGAAACAATACCAGATACCAGTTAAAGGAATCATATTCAATGGTGGTGAAAATGCGGCAACTGAAACAGCTATTCTTAAGGAGACCGGCTTTACTTTTTTGGGTCGGATTAATGAGGAACCGGAGCTCAACAAAACGATAGTTTCCCATTATGCAGCTCATTTTTCCAAAATATTATTATGACTGAAAACCAATGGCTATCTGACGATGCAGCGCATGTCTGGCATCCATTTACACAGGTAGAATATGCGCCTGCCAACATTCTTATAGAACGCGGTGAGGGAGCATGGTTTATAGATTCTGAGGGCAATAGGTATATTGATGGCATTTCATCGTGGTGGGTGAACCTGCACGGGCATTGCCACCCGTATATCATCAAGGCTATTACGGCACAACTATCTTCCCTTGAACATTCCATATTTGCCGGCTTTACACATAAGCCCGGCATCCTTCTTGCCAAACGGCTGCTTGGACACCTGCCAGAGCATCATAAAATCTTCTTTTCTGACAATGGTTCAACCGCAGTAGAAGTTGGTATAAAAATGGCTTTGCAATACTGGAGCAATACCGGTCATCCAAAGCACAAAATCGTTGCTTTCAAAGAAGCTTATCATGGCGATACATTCGGTGGCATGTCGGTTGCTGCGCGCAATGCCTTCAATGCTCCTTTTGAACGCCTACTCTTTGATGTTATTTCTGTTGATCTTCCTACCGAGGACAATATTGAAGAGCTCTCCGCTGAACTTGAAAACATTTTGAAGGACGATGACGTAGCCTGTTTTATTTTCGAACCGCTGGTGCTGGGTGCAGGTGGGATGAAGATGTATAGCCCTGCCCATCTCGATAGACTAATCTCAATTTGTGAAAAACGCCAATGCCTTACGATTGCAGATGAAGTGATGACTGGTTTCGGGCGAACAGGTACTTTTTTTGCCTGTGATCAGTTAACCGCCGCACCAGATATCCTGTGTATGTCTAAAGGAATTACAGGGGGCTTTTTCCCCCTCGGTGCCACGGCGTGTAAGCAATATATTTTCGATGCGTTCATCAGCAAAGATAAAATGAAGACATTTTTCCATGGGCATTCCTATACCGGGAATCCTGTAACCTGCGCCGCCGCGCTTGCCAGCCTCGACCTGATGGAAGCAACAGAAACCAAGAGAAACATCAAGGAGATTTGTGACAGCCATGAAGTTTTCGCCCAGTCACTGAAAGGCAAAAACACGATTGAAAACATAAGACAAACCGGTACTATACTTGCGTTTGACATAAAGACAAACGAAAATACCGGATACTTAAACAGCCGTGCCGAGCCACTTGGGGAATTTTTTATAAAGAGAAATATTATACTTCGTCCACTGGGAAATGTTCTCTATATCATCGCGCCCTATTGCATTACTAAAACTGACCTTGTCTTGGTATATGCAGCTGTTAGT
>CAILMA010000765.1 GCA_903835145.1 uncultured Bacteroidota bacterium | reverse complement strand
TTACCACATACCTGGGCGCAAGCGCAAAATTAATTTGATGTCATTATTCTTCCAACACGGACTTAGACGTTAGGATACATTTTTATTGAAAAAATAAGACAGAGTTAGATTACTTCAGAACGACGAACACCAAAAAAATCCCCCGCCGGACCGGCAGGGGATAAATAAATAGTATCTATTTCAATTAAAAATTCTTCTTACCCCTGCCTTTTGAAAAGTGAAGGTGAGTGATGTTGATTTTACCATCGCGGCGGTATTTTATGGCAACGCTTTGGTTTACCCATACATCATCAAGAATATCCTGCAGGTCTTCGGTTGTGGCTGTTCTGAAATTGTCCACTCTCAATATCACATCTCCGCTTTGCAGGCCAGCATCTTCTGCTGGTGAGTTAGGTTTCACCTCAAGTACAAGCACACCGCGCTCATATTTGTCCGTCTTGGCACTTACACCCATCTCCGGCGTATATTCAAAAGCATTATCGTACCCATTGAACATGTTAGAGTTGAAAAATGCTGGCGGTATTCTTTTGTCACCGTGCAGGTCAGGCACGCGATATTCGTAAGTCTCGTAACGGCGATAAGGCATGGTTTCTTCAAGCACAGCCTCAGCGTTGTATTCATGGCCTTCACGGTCATAGCTAATAATAACTTTTTCGCCTCCGTTGTGGTCGCCTATCACCTCAATGAGATCATTAGACGACTTAACTGCCTTCGTATTTACACCTGTAATTAAGTCACCCGCTTTCAACCCGGCCTCACTGGCAGGGCTGTTTTTCATTACTGAAGTAATACGCGCACCAAATTTTTCTTCAGCCGGGTCGGTATATACACCAAGTATTGCATGGTGTGTAGTCTTTTCTTCATCAATCAGCGTGACCTTTCTTTTTTCGACGGTATCTTCTTCCCTAAGATTGATGACTATTTTATGGCATTCTGTTTTAGGGTTTACAATTGTAGATACGAGGTCTCCATTTATGTACACGCCACCATTCCTGATGTCGATTTCCATTTTCTGTTTACCGCCTTCCAGTTCAACAGTCTCTTCCACCTGCGAACAAGCAATTGGCTTTGCATGATGTTTGTGATGGTGATGAGCCTTTGCAAGCGTTCCTTTACCTACAGTATCTTTCGCGGGCATGGGGGCTTTTACCGCCTTTGCACCCGGTTTGGTTTTACTGGTAACATCCTTCTTACTTTTCGACTGGGTTTGGGCATTTGCACTTACAGCAAACAAACCTATACAACCGAATACAAAAACAGCAACAAGCTTTCTCATAAACTTCAATTTTCTTTTTGTAAGGTACCACAAAAAGCGTGCCTACATAATAACGGCGAGGGCCGGTATCAAAATTTTAATGTCTGTTTAATAATAAAACAGGCTGCAAACCAGTGCTATTAATAGGCACTGTTTAATTTCATTGCCATGAAAATTGAAATACCTATGATAGCGATAAGCGCAATAAAGAGAATGGTTATCACCTTCTTATACGTCTTGTTTGCTTCGCGGATATTGTCGATTTCGTTCACATAGTTAACGATGTTTTCCATCCTGCTGAAGGCGGTTTCACCCTTTATGACGTAGTCGAAAGCGCCATATTTCATGCTTTCAATAGCCACTTCAATTTTGTCCTGGCCGGAGAGCATTACCACTTTGGCATCAGGCTTTACTTCCTTGATCGCCTTTAGCACTTCAACACCATTCTTTGCATCGGGTAAATGTGCATTGAGGTGATAGTCAAGCACTATTACCACCGGATTGAGGCCCAGATCCTGGATCGCACTCTCCCCGCTTTCGTAGGTTTTGAACTGATATTTGAACCTCTCTGAAAGGAAGTCCTTCAACATTTCGTTCTGAATTGGCTCGTCGTCTACGAGGAAAACATATTGTTTGTTCTGTTCTACTGCCATAAAATGTTATATTCAGTAAGTAATTTAGCAAAAGTAATAATCAAAAACTTAGATAGGGTATATTTATCGGCAAAAGTTTCTATAAAACTTCTTTTAATTCATCAAAAGCTTTGTAACATACTCTTTTCAAATTCACTATTCTCTCAGCAATACTTTCAAAATGCGCCGCCTGCCCTGCAGATTGCTCAATAAGAAAGATATGACTCACCTCTTCTTTCACTCCCATATAAGAGAGCTGTGGCTTCAGTGAGTGAGCGGCAATCTTTATAGCTGCGTAATCCTTTGCCTTCAATGCCTGGTCCATTGCATCAAGCAGCTTGGTTGCGTTTTCAAGAAACATCACAATATATTTCTGCATTTTATCGGGGTTGCCACCGGTAAATTGCTTAAGGAAGTTTCGATCAGTTACAAACTCGGGCAATGGAGCCAAAGCAGGTACTGGTGCTGTAGCAACGGGAGCTGCTGTAGCTGTTGCGGTTTCCTGTGTTTTTGGCCTCGTATTGCCTTGCTGCTGGGGCTGCTGTTGTTGTGGCTGAGCAGGCGTGGCAGGTTTCGGAGGTGCAGCAGGTATTTCCTTCTTTACCAGCGGTGCCACTACTCTCCTTATCGGGGCATTACCCAGCACTCCGTCCATTTTCACCAGCAAATCATTTACATGAAACGGCTTGGTTACATAGGAGTTCATACCTACATCCAGATACTGTTGCACATCTTCCTGCAACACATTGGCGGTCATGGCTATAATCTGTATGTCTTTCTTAGGTGCAGGCAATGTGCTCCTTATCAGTTTGGTTGCTTCAACTCCGTCCATCACCGGCATCTGAATATCCATCAGTACCAGGTCATAGTCTTCGTTTTTAATCATATCAATAGCCTCCTTCCCGTTTACAGCAACATCCATTATAAGGGTTGGCAATATCTCTTTGAAGGTTTCTTCAGCCACCATGCGGTTGAACTCATTGTCTTCAGCCAGCAATATTTTAAGGCTGTTGAGCCTCTTCATGGCTTCTTCACTGAGTACATTGATTTGGGGAACATATTCCTGCACTGCCGCTTCCTCAAAAGGAATGATAGCAGTAAAAATGGTGCCTTTTTTAAGCTCGCTCTTCACAGAAATATCACCACCCATCAGGGTCACCAACTGGCGGGATATAGTAAGCCCCAGCCCGGTGCCACCAAACTTACGGGTTATATCGGTGCCTGCCTGCGTGAAGCTATCAAATATGGTATCAACATACTGTGGTGCAATACCTATACCTGTGTCAATTACATCGAATTGCAGCCAAAGTTTATTAGACTTGTTGCCAATAGATGTCTTGATTTCAACATATCCTTTTTCGGTGAACTTAATCGCATTACCTGCAAGATTAATGAGCACCTGATTAAGGCGTGTAGGGTCGCCGGTTAGGCGCTTAGGTATCACATCATCTGTACTCAGGCGGAACTCAATTTGTTTTTCCTCTGCTTTAAGGAACAACATATCTTTCACGCCCTGTAGTACTTCTCTTATGGTAAAGTCGGTATGCTCTATTACTATCTTGCCTGCCTCTATCTTCGAGAGGTCAAGAATATCGTTAATGATGATGAGCAGGTTATCGGCCGATTGCCTTATGGCATTCAGGTAACGCAGCTGCTCGTCGTTAGGTTTTTTTGAAATAAGCAACCTTGTCATACCTACAATGGCATTCATAGGTGTGCGAATCTCGTGGCTCATATTGGCCATGAACTGGTGCTTCAGGAAGGCCGTGCGCTCGGCAACTTCCTTCTCCTTCTGCGCAAGCTCTATCTGCTGGCGCACCTGCATGTTGCGCAGCTCATTTATGATTTTCTGCTTAAATATTTCCTCCTTGAGTAACTCGTAAGTTTTAAGGTGGTGGAAAGCCTTAGGAATATCGCCTATCTTATCATAAAGCGCAGAAAGCATCTCATGGATGCTCATGAGGTCATGGCGGCGGTTGTATTCGTTGGCAAGCGTATAGGAGTGATTGAGGTATTGCAGCGCTTGCCGGTAACTACCTTTATCCATGTACATACGGCCAAGGTAGAACTGGCAGATAATCTGCACTTCTACATTACCAAGGTGCTCCGCCTGCCTGAGGGCATTAGAGAGGTATTTACGGGCGTTGTCAAAATTCTGAAGCTTGTAATAAACCTTGCCCAGTCCACTCTCAGCGGTAACATATGCAATCGTCTCAAACTCAGAATGACCCAGGTTTTCCTGAAAATAATGCATGGCCTCAGTGAACTGATCTTTCTTAAAGTAGATGTTACCGAGGGTGTTGCAAACATTTATGAGGTTAACTGTATTGTGTTCTTTCTCGAAAATCGGCCGGCATTTAAGGGCATACTCCAGAGCACTGTCGTAGTCATTGAGGTCATATAGCAAGTTGCTGATGCTGGTAAGAATTACCGACTGGGCAAACTCATCGCCCAACTCTTCATTTATGGAAAGCGCCTTTCTAAAATGCGTAAGTACGTTGGCAAGGTCGCCCTGATCGCGGTAAATGTTGCCGAAATAGTACAATACCCTTGCCTCAAGCCTTTTATCCTTAGTTTTTGTTGCAATAGCCTGCGCTTCCTTCAGTACCTCCAGGCCGGCATCGTATTCTCCCTTCAGCCAGTGGCAGGAGCCTTTAAGTTCCAGACCGCGGCCAATACCATAGGTATAGGCTACAGCCCTTGATCTTTGTATAATGTCCTCAGCCATTTTAGAGGCTTCTTCCACGTCAAAATTCCTAACTTCAACACCTATTTCCACAAGGGTATCTATCCTGCCTTTCTCATCAGTTTTTTCTGCCAGTATCTGTTGTAGTTCCTTATATCGCGGAGAATCCATCATTATTTTAAACCATTGAGGGATATAAAAGTAAAACAAGTAACGGGGTTAAGCAAGGAGATTTTGCAAATCGTTTCGTTTTACCGGTGCAAAGGTACTTTTAGTTATTGAATTGAAGCCACCACACGGAGTAAAATGACAATAATCATTGTTTGCATCAGGTTGTTTTTACTGCAAAAATTTATCTGAAAATTTGATTTTTACGTCTAAATTCAAACTATCGCATACAAAATTGTCAAAATACCTAACGCGCTATATTCCAAATGTTAAAATCAGGATTTTACAACTTTTCACGACATCCGAATGGCTAATACCCCTGCTGAGCAACGAATCGTTGCAATGAACACAATTTAAATTATAAGCTGCCAGCTAATGAACCGGGAAACAACACAATCAAAGAATTGTCATTTAAATGCATTTTTCTATTATTTGTCCCATTTCCCGCACGATTGGGCATTTTAAAAATTCAGCTCCAGACCATCGTATGCCAAATGCATGTGCGGGGGCAAGGTAGCCTCAACTACTTCATGCAACCCCAGCTGGTGACTGATATGTGTGAAATACCCCGTTTTTATGCCTGCCCGCTGGGCAATGTCTATAGATTCCTTTAGCGTAAAATGTGATGGGTGATGCTCGTGCCGCAGGGCTGTGAGCACCAGCACTTCGCTGCCTGCTACTTTTGCCAGCTCTTCGGGTGCGATAAAGTTGGCATCTGTTATATACGTAAAAGCACCAATCCTGAAGCCCAGCACCTCCATGTGCATATGCATCACCCTTATGGGCGTTATTTCAAGGCCATTAACACGGAACGATTCCTGCGCGTTTATGGTATGCAATTTCAATTTAGGTATGCCCGGGTAGTCGGGGCTTTCAAACACATAGCGAAACTCCCTGCGTAACACTTCCTGCGTTTCGGTGGTCGCATAAATCTGCATGGGCTCGTTGGTAAAATAGTTGTAGGCGCGCACATCATCAAGCCCCGCTACATGGTCTTTGTGGCCGTGGGTATAAATAATTGCATCGAG
>CAILMA010000764.1 GCA_903835145.1 uncultured Bacteroidota bacterium | reverse complement strand
CAATCGCAGGTCTACTGGAATGGGGTGCCTATTCAAAATGCGGCATTGGGTGTGGCAGATATAAGTACATTGCCTGTATTGTTCCTATCAAAAGTGAACCTCGTTTATGGCGGCTCAGCTGCATTATGGGGCAGTGGCAATGTGGGTGGGGCTTTGTTGCTGGAAGAGGCTAAACCTCTTTTTGACAGCGGTCGCAAGGCACTCAGCGTGAGTCTTGCAGCAGGAAGTTACAGCCAATACTCGGCTGGGTTAGAAGCAATGCTGAGCACAAAAAAATGGTACTTTTCGCTTAAAGGACTCGGGCAAACGGCACTGAACGATTTCACTTACACGACGGAAACAGGCTCAAAACAGGAAATGCCAAACAGCACCCTGAAGAGCGGTTCCATTCTGCTGAATACAGCCTATAAAATCAACGATTACAACACCATTGCCTTTTCCGGTTGGTACCAGCAATATGCGAGAGCCATACCTCCTGCACTTTTCGAAACCTATTCTGATAAGCAGCAGAAGGACGGCTCGACGCGAATGTTACTGACGTGGAACAGGAACAAAAATAAGGGCAGCGAGTGGTATGCCAAGGCCTCATTTATTAAAGATGACATCAGGTACGATGATTCTTCCATCCTGCTGCATACGACAAATACAAGCTATCAGTATTATCAGGAAATAGGCTGGCGAAAAGATTTCGGGCAGCCGGGAGCATTGCTGCTTTTTATGCCAGTGCAGGTAGCCTGGATGAACCAACAGGACAGCACCGGCACGCATTACCAGGATAAAACAGCTCTGGCAGCAAGCTATGACATAAAGCTCCTCAATAAAAGACTGGACCTTGCTGCAAATGCACGGCTGGAGCAAGTGAACACCAATAGCTTCTTACTGCCGGGTGCCAGCGCCAGCTATTCGCTCACAAAATGGCTGCTGCTGAGGGCGAACGCCCAAAAAACGTACCGGACACCAACGCTCAACGAACTTTACTACTCCCCCGGGGGCAACCCTACCCTAAAACCGGAACATGGGTGGAGTGAAGATGCGGGATATACTATGCACATTGGTAACGGGAATTTTATGCTCAGCCACAGCCTCTCTGGCTTCAACCGCGACATAAAAGACTGGATTATATGGATGGGCGGCGCCATCTGGACACCACACAACATAGCAGAGGTGCACAGCCGGGGACTGGAAACAGAAAACAGACTTGAATACCACGTGAGCAGTCATGCGGTTCTTCACTTCGGTATCAACACCAGTTATGTGCTCGCCACTACAGTTAGCAGCGCCATTGCGAATGATGGCAGTGTGGGTAAACAAATACCTTACATGCCGAGGTACAATGGCCAGATAAATTGTGGTATTGCCATAAACCGATTCTACGTTAACTACAACCATACTTATACCGGCTACCGGTTTACTGTGGCCGATGAGTCGCAGTACCTGCAGCCTTACAACACAGGTAATGTGCAGCTGATGTACCCGACAAAACTGGGTAAATACCCGCTGATGCTCAACGGACAGTTGAACAACATCTGGAACGAACAATACACAATAGTTTCATCGCGCCCAATGCCAGGAATTAATTGGCTTGCAGGTGTTAGATTTACGCTCAACTAAACAACAAGTTATGAACGCTCCCCAAAACATAAAGTTTTGCTTCCTGATAGGGATGCCCGGTGCGGGTAAAACCTACTGGGGCGAGCGCATTGCAGCACATTACCAAATTGAATTTATTGATCTGGACCGGCAGATCGAAACCATTGCAGGCAAATCAGTAGCGGATATATTCAACGCAGACGGAGAAGAAAAATTCAGGCAGCTGGAACACGAAGCGCTGCAAACCATCATTGCCGGGCACCGTACAGTAACCGTTGTATCATGTGGAGGGGGCACCCCCTTTTATTTTAATAACCTTGAGCTGATGAAGCAATCTGGCGTTGTTATTTATCTTAAGTCCGAAATCCGTCAGCTTATAAAAAATCTGGATGAGAACACCGTGATACGCCCGTTGCTTGCGCAGACAAATGACCTTGCCGCTACTCTTACAACCTTGCTCAGGCAGCGGCAGGCAGTGTATGAGCAGGCACACCATATTTTACCTACCGGAAACATTTCACTCACTACCTTTGCCCAAATTATAGCGATATGTACAAACCGGCAATGATGGCAGGCACCCTGCTTGCAGCGCTTTCAGTAATACTCGGTGCCTTTGGCGCGCATGCACTTAAAACAATTGTAGCGGCTGATCAGCTCTTGGTTTTTGAAACTGCAGTCAAGTATCAGTTTTACCATTGCTTCGCACTGCTGGCGGCTGGCATTGCCTACAGTCACTACCCTTCTAAACTCCTAAAGCAGGCCACAAACCTTTTTATAGCGGGTGTCGCATGCTTCAGTGGCTCCTTGTATGCCATGGTGGCACTGAGTACTTCCGGTATAAGTCTGGGCCCTGTCGGCATCCTGACACCTATTGGTGGGTTGCTGCTAATTATAGGCTGGGTGCTGTTTTTTGCCGGCATAGCAAAAGGCAAGTAGGCTCTTTACAAACACAAACATCATTACACACAAAATATTCGCAATGAAGATCATCGCACTCATACCTGCACGACTCGGTGCAACACGCTTTCCATCGAAACTACTGGCACCTATTAAGGGTAAAAGTGTCATCAGGCGCACCTATGAATCGGCAGTGAATACCGGCTTGTTTACCGAGGTAATTGTAGTAACGGACAGCGAGGAGATACAGCGGGAAATAGAGCAACACGGCGGCAAAGCCGTGCGTAGCAAGCGGGAATATGAAAGCGGCACAGACAGGATAGCTGAAGTTGCAGCGTTTATGGATGCAGATGTGTTTGTAAATGTACAGGGCGACGAGCCCTTTGTGCAAAAACAACCGCTGGAAGAGCTGTTGCAATTGTTTAGTGGTGCGGACGGGCATACCGTACAAGTTGCATCGCTGGTGCAAAAACTTGTGGACCCCGAACTAATAGAGGACCCAAACTTCGTGAAAGTGGCGCTTGCACTCAATAACGACGCTATCTTCTTTTCGCGCAGTGTTATACCCTACCCAAGGAACAAAAGCATTGAAATCCCTTATTACGAGCACATAGGTGTTTACGCCTTTCGCAAACAGGCCCTTATGAATTTTACCCGTTGGCCCATGACACCCTTGGAGGCGGCTGAAAAAGTGGAGTGCCTGCGTTTTCTGGAACATGGTGTGCCCATGCGCATGGCCATAACTACCTACATGGGTGTAGAGATAGACACGCCGGAAGACGTGGTGAGGGCTGAAAAACTAATGGAGGAAAAGGGCTGGGTGTAAAGAACGTGCACAATATCAGCCTGTTGGCGTTGATAGCCGGCATTTGTGTTGCTACATTCTTTACCTTTGCCCTCAAATAACAAAAACTATATGCGGTTAAGTATTTTCGGCTTTCTGCCGTTAGCTGTGTTTTTTTTCGGATCGTGCAGGGATGTAAGGATAAAAGAACACAAAGAATGGGGAAAATTTTATGAAAATTACGGAATAAAAAACGCCTGCTTCATTGTAAAAGACAACAATCACGAGTCGGTACATTACTACAACAAAGAGCGCTGCATTCAACGATTTACGCCGGCATCTACATTCAAGATCATCAATTCTATGATAGCGCTGGAAACAGCCGTGGCTCCTGATGACGGCCTGATGATAAAATGGGACGGCACCCCGCGCAAGCCGGAATGGGATAAAGACATGACCATGCGCGAAGCCTTTAAGGTAAGTTGCGTACCTTATTATCAGGAAATAGCACGGCGCATAGGCAGCGCAAGGATGCAGCACTACATAGATACCATGCAATACGGCAACAAAAACACAAGCGGCGCCATAGACCAGTTTTGGCTCAACGATAGCCTGCAAGTATCAGCCGACGAACAAATAGGGATGCTGAAGAAAATGTATTTTGCCCAACTCCCTATTTCTGAGCGCTCACAGCGCATTGTAAAGACCCTGATGCTGCAGGAGCAGACACCCGGTTACAACCTGTATTACAAAACCGGTACTGCAATGAAGAATGGTAAAACACTTTACTGGGTAGTGGGCATTGCTGAGCGGATAGAACACGTGAAAGAACCAGAAGGCTCCATGAACAAAAGCGATATCCATAACTACCCTTATTTCTTCGCGCAGAACTTTGAAATGCCAACTGCCGATACCACCAAGGACTGGTCTAAGACACGTATAGATGTACTAAAAGATGTGCTAAGAGACTACGGTGCATTGGGACAATAACGCACAACCCATAAAAAATCAAGGGAACGATTGAATCTTGCAATTAGCTGGATTTAGTCGTTTTTTTGACTGCACGCAATAGGCCCTTTAGTTGGAACCGTAATTTTTGTATTGTTTCCTATGATTGATACTGTTGTGCAGGGCTGTTAAGCATTGGAATAGATTAAATTCTTAGACTCAATGCTCAACTACTAATTTCTCCACGTACTTATAACCTTTTTCATCAGTGACCTGCAAGTAGTAAACTCCGGAATGCAAATCGCGAAGTGAAAGTTGTGTCTTATTTGAGAATGTCGCTTTATAAATTAAACTCCCCATTGTATTCGTTACTGTAAAAGCATAAATTTCTGGCTGGCCGGATTCTATTGTTACATTATCATCTGCTGGGTTCGGATAGACTTTCATTGGGTTGGTATTGGAAGCAACATTTTTTACTCCCGTAGTCCATGGCGCAAAAACGCTGAAAAATGCATCCACAATAGGAAATGAGCCGTAAGACCCGAACGAAGAAAATGTTCCGTTATTACTTCCATAAACCCCGGCTGCAAATACAGAATTGTTAGATAATGGACAAATCATATATCCTTCATCATCCTTGCTGCTGCCCATAGCCTTTGCACTTAAAAAATTGCCAACACTATCGGCATGAACAAACCAGGCGTCAAATCTGCCATATAGCGTATCTAATTCAAACCCATCGCTTGTTTCATCTGCATTCGTGCCGGCTAACCATATGCTACCATCTGTAGCTTTACAAATGGAATTATTATATTCCCCGCCCCCCCCCCCAAAACAATTTTGCCATAAAATATTGCTATTACTGTCAATATCGAAGGCCCACATATTAGTACCGTTATAGTTGATTTGGTGCGTTTCATCGCCATCGTGCGAGCCGCTGGTAGCTCCCACAATCACACCACCTTTATCATCAGGCACACCATAATTACAAAAATCAGTACCGGAGCCGCCAATATCACGATGCCATAATAAATGGCCTTCTTTATCTAACCGTGCCATATATCCGTCCCAGCTCCCGGAAGAGTCTCCATGATTACCCGCGCAATCAAAATCATCTGACCTTGTTCTCCCTAATACAAAGCAACTTTGGTTATATCCTTCGACAACTTTATATGCCCCGTCATCATTAGTACCACCCAGGCCTGTGCTCCAGACTTTATTTCCTAAACTGTCTAATTTTATTATACCGATATCGGCATTCATCCAACTGCCATGATGCACTGTAAAATTCGTATCGGCATATAAATAAGAGCCGGCCATTATGTACCCGCCATCGCTTGTAGCTATCATATCAGACGGCCCGATTGATGCATTCGTTGCATAAGCTTTACTCCAAATAATATTATCCAATGCGTCATGTTTACTTATATAGAACCCGTCTCCTTCATACATGCCACCATATACAAAACCGCCATCTGCTGTAGGAAATAAATACCACAACATTGAATCACCCCCACCAATAATGCATTTTGTCCATTCTAAAATTGTTGCGTCTGAATTATATTTTAGAAACATGGTAGTGACACCCGATAAAGAACAGAAAGAATCAATATTCCCGGTGCCTGCTACCGTGTTAGTTCCAATGGTAACAATAAAACCACCGTCCGGTGTTTTATTTACATGTGTTTCAACCCTGGCACTCCCCGCATCGCCATATCCCTTCATCCACAGCATAGCCGGCTCAGGCACTTGTGCCAGTGCTGAGAAGGAGCACAACAAAAAAATAAATCCCAAAAACT
>CAILMA010000763.1 GCA_903835145.1 uncultured Bacteroidota bacterium | reverse complement strand
GAAAACTTAGACTTTGTGAAGTAAATACCTAATCCTATTAATTTAACTGCCTTGCGGCCTTATTATATGCAAGTTAGCACTTAATAATGCATTTAAAATGACCGAAGTCACCTAAAAAACACAAACAGCAAAAATCATACCCATGTTGCGGCCAGAGGGTTTAGTGCTTAATCCTGTGGATAAGTGTTAATTTTTTTGCACTCCGGCAAAGCCGCATCGGTTGAGTTAAAAATCATCGGTATGATATATATCATTACTTGTAGTTTGAACTGCTTTATGAATAAACCTTTACTTTTGCGTTACTAATAATTATTTATGCAATTCCTGGATTTTGAAAAACCTCTCGAGGATCTAAATACACAAATAAGTAAGCTGAAAGAACTTTCTTCCAAAAATCAGGTTGATGTTACCAACAGCATTCTGGAATTGGAAACTGCTCTGGCGCAGACCCGCCATCAAATCTATTCTACTCTCACCCCCTGGCAACGCGTACAGGTAAGCCGTCATCCGGATAGACCTTATACCTTGTACTATATTGAGAAAATATTTTCCAACTTTACCGAGTTGTATGGCGACAGGCAAGTGAAAGATGATAAAGCGATGGTTGCTGGTATGGCCGAGCTAAACGGCATGCCTGTGATGGTAATGGGGCAGCAGAAAGGTATTAATACCAAGTTGAGGCAGATGCGCAACTTTGGTATGGCCAACCCTGAAGGCTACCGTAAAGCGCTTCGCCTGATGAAGCTTGCAGAAAAATTCAACCGACCGGTAATAACGTTTATAGATACCCCTGGGGCTTTCCCCGGTCTTGAAGCGGAAGAACGCGGACAAGCCGAGGCAATAGCCCGTAACCTTTTTGAAATGGTAAACCTTAAAGTACCTGTTATCTGTATTATTATAGGTGAGGGTGCTTCCGGTGGTGCATTGGGCATAGGCGTAGGCGATAAAGTAACTATGCTGGAAAATACCTGGTACACGGTAATATCACCGGAATCATGTTCTTCCATTCTATGGCGCAGTTGGAATTTTAAAGAAAAAGCAGCCGAACAACTCAAACTCACTTCAACCGACATGAATGGCTTCGGACTTGTGGATGATGTGATACCTGAACCACTGGGCGGTGCTCATGCTGACCCTGAAACAATGGCTGCGACACTCAAAGAATACTTACTGAAATCGCTGGCCGAATTGACCGCACAAACCGCTGACGAAAGGATAAACAACCGAATAGAAAAATTCTCAAAAATGGGCTTCTACGACGAAATTGAGGCTTAAGCAGCAGTATTATTAATGCACTTCAAAGGAGAAATGAAGCGTATAAAGACTATAACATGGCTAAAAGACTAAAAGGAACCGGTGTTGCATTAGTAACGCCGTTTAATGCCGATAAAAGTATTGACTATACTGCACTTGAACATCTTGTGAATGCTGTGATAAAGGGCGGTGTAGATTTTTTAGTAGCTCTTGGCACTACAGCAGAAACACCAACACTATCAACAGACGAAAAGCAGGAAGTACTGGCAGCCATCATCCGGTTTGCCGATACCCGTGTACCTGTTGTTTGTGGTATTGGCGGCAACGATACTGCCGAAGTAATCAAACAGATCGATAATTTCGAACTTCGGAATGTGGTTGCCATATTGTGCGTTACGCCTTATTACAATAAGCCTACGCAGGAAGGACTATACCAGCATTATAAAGCCATAGCCGAGTCAACCAACAAACCAATCATATTATATAATGTGCCGGGCCGCACAGGCTGTAATATGCTGCCGGCAACGGTGCTCAGGCTGGCAACCGATTTCAAAAATATCATAGGTATTAAAGAAGCATCAGGCAACATGGCACAGTGCATGGAACTGCTGCAACTGGTACCTGAAAACTTTGTTGTGCTATCAGGAGATGATAACCTCGCTCTTGCGCAAATGGCTATAGGTATGGAAGGTGTTATTTCTGTTGCGGCTAATTGCTGGCCCGAAGAGTTTACCGAAATGATAAACCTGTCTATGATCAACAAATATGACAAGGCAAGAAAATTGCATTATAAATTACTGAGTGGGATGGACCTGCTGTTTACAGAGGGTAATCCTGCAGGAGCTAAGGCGCTGCTCAATATTAAAGGTGTTTGCAAGAATGAACTGCGCCTGCCGGTAGTGCCTGTAAGCAACGGCACCTACGAAAAGATAAAAGCATTTCAAAGCGGCATGTAGCGGATTGCTGCGTACTATAATAATAGTGTATTCAATAGCATTAAATAAAAAGCCCCACCCGATTTTGCCGGGTGGGGCTTCCTTTTAGTTACTTGTGCGGGCTGAAGTTGGTATTTTCAGCTTCCCTTCTTTTATTGTCGCGTCGGCTTTGGCGCCATATTCTGCGTAGATTTTCTCGTATTCCGCCTCCCCTTTCTTCAGTTCATCGTTAAGGCCTGCAATACGGGTTGTCTGAAGGTTTGTTGGCTTACATTCCTGGTTGCAGACCGACCCGTACAATTCAGTAATATTTTCCCTAAGCTTCTTTTCATCGGCAAATATCGACTTATGTTTTGTGGCCAGCAGTGTACTGCGCAGTTCTTCCAGTTTTGTATTGTATGCTGTGAGCCACTTTTTTGTTTTAATGTTTACAGAATCCATACTCTCTTTTATGTTTTTCTGCTCGGCATTAATTTTGTCAACAAGGGTCGCAAGCTCTTCATGCATGTGGTACAAGGCCATTCCTGCCGTGTATTGTTCGGTCTGGTCTTTTTCTGAAAACAATTTATTTTCATTGTTGTGCACCATCTGCAATTTCGTCGTGTAGGTCTTGTCGCCTGCCACCAGTTTCACGGTGTACTCACCTGGCAGTACCATTGGTGCTATAAATCCACCGTAGTCCATTTTAGTACTTCCCGTTGCGGTTTTTGGCGGCGTGTACCGCAGGTTCCAGTAGACTTTGTTTATCCCTTTGCGCTTTGTGCCGGGTACTTTTTGTACAAGCTTACCGCCAGCATCGTAAATCTCTATCCTCACATCAGTTGTAGCGCGGTCCTTCAGGTAATATTCAATGGGCTGTATGTCATCAGGATTACCACCCCACCAGCCACCGCTTACAGGTGATCCACCGCCACCATACTTACCCATGGTTATGGGCATTGGCTTCGGGTCAAAAAGCACAACCTCTTTATCCACAATCTCCTTCGTCAACGCCCTGATGGCCGAAATATCGTTGATCACCATGATACCACGGCCATGTGTTGCTATCACGAGGTCATTTGTTGCCGGCTGTATCTGAATATCGCGTACCATGCAATAGTCGGGAATGTGATTTTTCATTCTAAACCAAGTCTCACCACCGTCTATTGTACCGAACATACCCCTTTCGGTGCCCAGGAAAAGCAGATTTTTATTTACCAGATCCTCTTTTATTTTATGGGCAAAACCGGTAAAATCGCTGCTGTTCAGGCGCTTCCAGGTCTTACCTCCGTCGGCCGACCTGCCAAGGTAGGTAGCCATATCGCCATACATGTGGTTATCGAACGTGGCATACACCACGTTCTTATCAAATGCTGAAGGCTCTATGCTGCTCACCCATGTCTGAGCAGGAATACCCGCTGCAGCATAGTTCTTCGCAAGGTTGGTCCAGGTCTTACCGCCATCGCTGGTCACTTGCAGGTTGCCATCATCTGTACCTGCATACACCAGATTCTCATCGAGCGGCGACTCCGCGACCGTAAAAATAGTACAGTGGTTTTCAGCCGAAGTATTGTCTTCGCTCAGGCCACCCGAGTTTTCCTGTTCCTGCTTTTTCTTATCGTTAGTAGTTAAGTCCGGCGATATTTTATCCCAGCTGCGCCCCTGGTTCGTTGTTTTATAAAGGTACTGAGCTGCAGTGTACAGGTTATGTTTATTCGCACGGCCGGTAACAATTGGTGTGTTCCAGTTCCAGCGCAGTTTTTCATCTTCCTTGCCCTGTTGCGGCGTTATATCTACTGATTTGAAGCTGGTTAGGTCTATCCTGCCCATGCTTCCACCCTGCGATTCGGCATAGGCTATATTGTTATCAGTAAGGTCAGGTACCGACCAGAAGCCATCGCCACCGTACAGCGACTGCCAGTTTGAATTGTTTACCCCGCCCGGTGCCGCTGATGGTGCCATCCAGCTGCCATTGTCCTGCAGACCGCCATACATTCGGTAAGGATTGTTGTTGTCGCAGGCTACGTGGTAGCACTGCCCAACCGGCAGGTTATAAACAAACATCCATGTGGCACCTCTATCGAGGCTATAATAAACACCACCATCAGTACCCAGGTACATCTGGTTGGTATAGTTTGGGTTTATCCAAAGGGCGTGGTGGTCGCTGTGCACCCATCCACCTTCGTAAGAAGCATCGGTAAACGAATACCCGCCATCATCAGAATAGGAAAAACCGAACCCCGGCCGGTAAACCCTTTTAGCGTCTTTGGGGTCAATAACGAGACAACTAAAATAGAAGGGGCGCGAAACGACGTTCATAGTTGCGCTCTGCGACTTCCATGTTTCGCCTCCATCGGCTGATATATAAAGGCCAGTTTCTTTGGCTTCAACAATGGCAATCAGGTTTTTAGGAGCACTCGGAGCCAAGGTGAGGGCTATTCTGCCAAATGGTTTTGCTGGCAGTCCGTCTTTGAGCTCCTTCCACGATTTGCCTCCGTTTATGCTCTTCCATATACCGCTGCCCTTGCCCCCTGAGTTAAAAGCATAAGGGAAACGTCTGAACTCCCATGTGGTAGCGTAGACAATTTCAGGGTCGGTGGGGTCAACAGCAATATCGGCACAGCCGGTTTTTTCGTTGATGTAGAATATTTTATTCCAGGTTTGGCCACCATCGGTTGACTTGTACAGGCCCCGGTGCTTGCTATCGCTCCAGAGCGGGCCCGGCACAGCCACATAAATATTGTTGGAGTTCTTGGGGTCTATTATTATCTTGGCTATGTGCTCTGTGCTATCCAGCCCTACTTTCTGCCAGTTGTCGCCGGCATCGTTTGACATGTAGAGGCCATCGCCAACTGATACCGTATTGCGCATGTTGCTTTCGCCTGTGCCTACGAATACAGTTGCGGGGTGCGACTGATCGATTGCAATGCAGCCGATGCTCATACAATATTTATCAAAAACAGGCTTAAATGCCGCCCCGGCATTGGTACTCTTCCAAATACCACCACCGGCGGTGCCCACATAGAGTGTTTTGCTATCGGCATTTACACCTTCTATGGCAGTAATTCTTCCGCTCATGGTGCCGGGGCCCAGCCAACGCGCCTCCAGCGCGCCAAAGGTGTAAGAGTTAACCTTCGTTTGGGCTTGGGCAGCAACAAACGCAAATACAGAGCAACCCAAAATAAATATTTTTCTCATCAATTTTATTTTGAAAAGGGAACGAAATAACGTTAAATAAACGCACTTGGTAATCGTACAATGAGCAGAATTGTTACAAACAACGCTGATATTCCTAAAAATAAAAAAAACCCGGCTGAGTTGCACGGGTTCTACTATTAAATATTTTAATTAGCTTTTTGGCACGAAGATGCTTTCATCAACGGTCTTATTTATTTCTACACTCTTCATGGTCATAGGCCCCATTCCCCTGTCTTGTGTCATTGGATAAATAATACCCTCAGGTAGTTTTTGGAAATTGCTGAACGTAGAAACCTGCTCTTGTTCTTTCCCGTTTGCTACCATTTTTTCAACTGATTTTATGTGATAGTAATTAGATGCGTCAATGAACATGGTTTCTTCCTTGCCGGTAGCATAAGTAACTTTCAGCTTGTAACATTCTGTACCTTCTACGTCATCCTTGCCAAGGTAGGTAACTTTGTTGCCCTTTGTTTTATAGTCAACAAGTGGACCCTGCAGGTCAAGATCGTCGGCAGTTTCCTTAAGGTCGTCAGCTGTCATTGCCTCCGGCTTGGTTTGGCCCTGTACAGGCATGTAGCTCCAACCTTCTTTTTTGGTGACGATTACATAATTGTTCATTCCATTAATAGAAAACTCCATGCGCATTCCCTTATTTTGAATCATGGTAAGAGTAACTGGCAGTTCGGTACCGCCAGCGTTCATGGTAGCTGTAACTTTCTCTGTCT
>CAILMA010000762.1 GCA_903835145.1 uncultured Bacteroidota bacterium | reverse complement strand
GGATATAGCGGAAATGATTGCGATGTCGATGTAGTAGTTAGTAGTTAGTAGTTAGTACACTGTTCCGATTTACATAGTAGAAAGTCGTAAGTAAAAAGTAGAAAGCTTTTTTAAGTACACAGTAGTGAGTACATAGTAGTTAGTACTTAGTAGTTAGTACTTAGTATTCGGAGATGATTTTTTAAAATGGTTTTTATAGTGTTTTTTGGTAGTCAAGTAATAATATAGGCATGAAAAATAAAACATTGATTTTGGGTGCTTCTGATAATCCGGCGCGGTATAGCTATCTGGCTTTGCAGCGTTTGCGGGGCAAGGGGCATGCTGTGGTTGCTGTGGGCAGGAAAGCTGTGGTTGTTGATGGGGTAAGCATTAGTGCAACACCTGTGGCCACTGCCGATATAGATACCGTGACCCTTTATCTGAATGCTGACCACCAAAAAGACTATTACGATTATATTCTCTCCCTAAAACCACGCAGAATCATTTTTAATCCCGGCACTGAAAATGAAGAACTTGAAGAATTGGCTGCAATAAATGGTATTCAAGCTATAGAAGCCTGCACACTCGTAATGCTCAGCACCGGACAATATTAATTGTTCGATTCATTCTACTGAATTTTGACTGTCCTGATGGAGTGTGTTACTGAAGCTTTTGTTAGTAGCATTAGAATATATGTGCGCTGCGATTGCATTAACTTCAATTTTTCCGCTTGTGTATTCATAAGGCAAATAAACTATAATTGTTAATTGTACTGAGGGCCTTTGCATTACAAAGTCAGGGTAATAAAAGGACATATTAAAAGACGAGTCTTCTATTTAACCGACTTCAAAACAGTCTGAACTTACTGAAACTTTATAGGCTATCACTCCATGTAGTTGATGAACTTTTTACCGTCAAAGCTATTCAGACCTATACCCCTTGTTCCTATCCATAGAATACCTTTTTTATCTATAAGACCCGTAAAGACCGTCATGTTGCATAGTCCATCGCGTGTTGTAAAATTGGTAAATGGGTCAAGACCTTTCGTAGCTGCGGCCGGACTGTAACGCCATAATCCACCAATCGTGTCCCTCCTGGTCATGTCCCCAAATTCTGAGCAAATCCATATATTTCCGTCTCTGTCCTCGGCCATAGGACTCGTCCAGCAGGAATCAAGGATGCCATGCTGCAAAATATTGGTGAACGTTTTACCATCATAGTGGCAAATACCCTTGTCCCTGCGGCCAAACCAAATGCCTCCAATTTTATCAACGAGGAGGCCACCGAACCACACTTCACCATTAGGCTTAAAATTGACAATCGATTTGCCGTCATAGCGGCAAATTCCTTCAAACCAGGTAGTAAACCAAATATTACCTTTGTTGTCTTCAGCGAATCCGGTCACTGCATTAAGAACCAGCCCTGCATCATTTTTAACCTCGTCGTTGTGAAGAAAACGCCTGAAAGAAGTTCCGTCGAAACAAAAAACACCGTCGGTAATCGTCCCGAGCCAAATCTTACCGCTTTTATCCTGAAACATACTCCAAACACCCGGCTCTGGTTTAGCCTTCTGTTCTGCGCCCGGCCTGTAGAAATCGCCACCGCTGTCATTAGAGAATGATACATGCGTGAACGTTTTTCCATCGAAGCGACATAGACCTGACTTCAATGCGCCGAACCAAATATTCCCGTATTTATCTTCAATCATAGAACCAATGCTATTGGAGCACAGGCCATCTTTTTCGGTATAATTGGTAAAAAAATCGCCGTCATACTTGTACACCCCCTCGCCTGAAGTAGCGAACCAAATGTTACCGCTCCTGTCTTGCAAAATGCAGTGAACGTTAGCGAATTTGTTTGTGCCCTGAGTCTTCACCATTTTTCGGTGCTTGCTTGCAGTCGATTGGGGTGCGGTTTCCATTACCTGTCCGTTGCAGGCAATAAACAAAAGGAGGGATGTAAACAGGCAAATTGATTTCATGACATTTATTTTTGACATACAAGT
>CAILMA010000761.1 GCA_903835145.1 uncultured Bacteroidota bacterium | reverse complement strand
TACAAAACACAATACATCTACGGCTTCGGCACCACCGAGGATCTTCCGTATGGTTACAATATAGCTGTGACCACAGGATGGCATGAGCAGCTGAACCTGCAGCGGCCCTATGCCGGTGTCAACGCCACCGACTATATAGCCACAGGTCAGGGCGACTTTATACAACTCTTCCTGCGAAGCGGTGGCTTCCTGTACAAGAATAAGGTGCAGGACGGCAGCTTCCTGATCGGGGCAACGGCATACAGCCGGATATTCTTTCTCAACAGCACCAAGATCAGGCAGTACATAAACCTTAGCTATACCCACCTTTACAATCGGGTGACTTATGCCCCGCTGCGCATAGACAACTACTTCGGCCTCCGTGGTTTCCTTTCCGATTCGGCCTATGGCACACGAAGACTGAGCCTGCAGCTCGAGACTGAATTTTATCTCAAATTTAAACTCCTCGGTTTCCAGTTCGCACCATTTCCCTGGGGCGATCTCAGCCTGATAACGCCGGAAAATGGTCCCTATTCCCGTTCAGCACTATATACCAGCCTCGGCGGCGGCCTGCGAGGCCGAAATGAGAACCTGGTATTTGAAACCATAGAGCTCCGGGCTTATTTCTTCCCCGTAGCACCCAGTAATATGCGGGGTTTTAAAGTAGTGCTCAATGGCAACATCAGGTATCGCTACTCAAGCAATTACATCACTGCGCCAGATGTGGTGCAGTTGAATACACAGTGATCTGAGGTAAACACGGGTGTTTCAACCTTTGCATTGTATACGGTATATTTGTAGTAAGCAAATAAAGGGTTATAGGAGCTGTAAAGGCAATGGAAAGAAATGGGGCAATATTGGGGGCGTCTCAATGCGCACCGGAAAGAAGTGGTACTCAATGGTGTTAGAACATTTGCCCATGAGGAGAATGACTGGTGGGACAATGTTGAAGACTCTGCAAAAGAGTCGATTGAAAAAGGGCTGCAACAAGCTAAGGCCGGCAATGTCATCGCGCACGAAGATGTGATGAAAAAGTATAAGAAATGGCTATCAAAATAAACTGGTCGCCGGAAGCGGATGAAAAATTTAGTCAGAACGTTC
This sequence comes from uncultured Bacteroidota bacterium, assembly GCA_903835145.1. Lineage (GTDB taxonomy): Bacteria > Bacteroidota > Bacteroidia > Chitinophagales > Chitinophagaceae > Flavipsychrobacter. The sequence continues at coordinate 683 of CAILMA010000761.1, read as the reverse complement.
GGTACCTGCGCGACGAATGGAGACAAGGAGGTCGAAAAATTTATTCGCCAGACACAAAAAGTTATTGAACGTATCCCGCTTGTTCGTAGCAGACCTTTTTCTTCTATTGCATCACTTGTTACCCCGGGACCAATTGTTTAACTGACAAAAACAACGAAAGAATATTTACTTTTACTGCAACCAATTTATGCTTCTAACCCACACACTACTTGTCAAAATGCTGCTGTCTGTGCTTATAGGCGGTGTAATAGGCATGGAGCGGGAGATAAGAAGCAAATCCGCAGGGTTTCGCACCATCATCCTCATTTGCCTTGGGGCAACGTTGTTCACCATTTTTTCGCAGGTCTTGGGCTATCCCGGCAACGAGGACCGTATTTCTTCAAATATTGTTACAGGCATCGGCTTTCTGGGTGCGGGCGTAATCTTCCGCAGTACTTACCGTGTAAACGGGATAACTACTGCCGCGTCCATATGGCTTTCCGCTGCACTGGGTATGGGCATTGGCTGCGGATATTATGCTGTTTCTATAGTGGGCTGCCTGCTGGTGATGGCTGTACTGGTGATCTTCTCCTCCATGGACCGCTTGCTGGACAGGATAAACCAGGTGCGGGAGTACAAGATATCCTATCCTTACGAGGACAACCAGGAACATAAATACGAGGACCTCATCGTTGAATACAAGC
>CAILMA010000760.1 GCA_903835145.1 uncultured Bacteroidota bacterium | reverse complement strand
TGTGTAAGGGTTTAATGGGACTAAAGTATTGGATTACGGTTTGTCTCGACCGGAAAAAAACTGACAGTTTTTACCGGGCATTGACGATGAAGGTGGATTGGGATGTGTTGTGGGGTGTGCGGGCGGAAATGAAGTATATACCGTCGGGCTGGGTGAGGTTGATGAGCACGGGCTGGGTGGTGGGTATGGTTAATTCTTTGATGATCTGACCTGTTATGCTGAAGATGGAGACAGAGGCACTTTCGTTGAAGGGCGAAGAAAAGGTAATTGTGAATGAACCCTTGTTGGGATTTGGCGCTATGAGCAAATTGTCAGATGTGGTATTTGGCAAATTGCTGGTGCGGGTGAGACATTCTGCCACGGTACGAATAAACAGTGGGAAATGGGCAAAGTTGGTGCCACACGCATTGGTGACGATGTAAGAAATGGTATCCCGGCCAGACGACAATCCGGTTACGAGTCCGGCTATATCTACTCTTGCGAGTGAGCTATTGCTGCTGCTCCAGACACCTGTGGATGAGGTGCAGGAGAACGAAACTGTGTCGCCGGGGCAAAGGCTGTCGATGCCAGAAATGATACCGGCTGACAATGGGGTATCAACCGTTATTGGTTGGGTGACAGTTGTTGTACCACATGCATTTGTGAGGGAATAGGTAATAGTATCCTGTCCGGCTGTAAAAGCGCTAACCAAGCCGGTGCCATCAATAGTTGCTATTGCTGCTGAGCTTGTACTCCATCTGCCGCCGCCAGTGCTATCTGTCAATGCGATTGTAGCGCCTGCGCACACCGAAAACGGACCGTAAATAGGTGCCGCATATGGCCGGCAGTTCGATACTTTGCGGATGCGGTGGTTGTTGTAGTCGGCAATATAGAGATTGCCAGCTGCATCGACCGCGAGATCGTCAGCGTTGTATAACTCCGCGGCTGTAGCGAAGCCACCGTCGCCGCTGTAACTGGCAGTATCGTTTCCGGCAAATGTTGTGATGATGCCGGAGAGGTTCACCTTGCGAATGACACTATTGTTGAAATCTGCAAAAAAAAGGTTGCCGGCTTTGTCGACAGCGACATCGATAGGGCCGCTTAACTCTGCGTCAATTGCGGGTCCACCATCACCGCTAAAACCAGCTGTACCATTTCCAGCAACCGTGGTTATTACACCAGAGGTGTTTATTTTCCTGATGCGATTATTGCCAAAATCTGCGATGAAAATGTTGCCTATACTATCGATATCCAAACCTCCGGGGAAACTTAGTTCAGCTGCTGATGCCGGGCCACCGTCGCCACTGTAACCGGCGGTATCGTTACCTGCAAAAGTGGTGATGATGCCAGATGGATTTACTTTGCGAATGACATTATTGTAGCAATCAGAAATGTAGATGTTGCCGCTGCCGTCGAGAATAACGTCAGACGGTGAATATAATTCTGCGGCGGTTGCGGGGCCGCCGTCGCCGCTATAACCGAGGGTGCCATTGCCAACAATTGTGGTGATGGTACCCGATGCATCGACCTTGCGGATGCAATTGTTACCAAGGTCTGTGATGTACACATTCCCTGCCCCGTCAGTAGCAATGCCATCTGGTCTGTTTAGGCCAGCGGCCGTTGCCGGGCCACCGTCGCCGCTGTAACCGGCGCTACCGGTGCCTGCAAACGTGGTGATAACGCCTGCTGGTGATATCTTCCGCACCACACAGTTTAGAAAATCGGACATATAGATATTGCCGAGGCGATCCACATCGACCGTAATGGGTTGGTATATTTCTGCAGCTGTTGCGGGGCCGCCATCGCCGCTGTAACCGCCGGAACCATTGCCAGCTATGGTTGTGATAACCTGCCCCCTGGCAGAACCGAAAATAAAAAAACTTAGCGGAGCGATCAGCGCAAGGAGTCGGAGTTTTTTCACAAGGAATGTTTTTTGAGTTAGAAAAAAAAATATAATTCATTTAATAAAGTGACGGTAGGGCACTTTATTAAATCGAGTAGATATAAAACAAAGGATAGTAATGTATAAGACAGGGATTTAGAGCGTTTAGTTGGGGATTCATACAACATTTTAAAAAAACAGATGGTATGTTCGGGCTTTCGAGGATGTATAGGTTTCTTGCTGAACGGCGACCAATGAGCGTGCTTACCTGCGTTATAGTTGGCATTTAGGTAACAGTATAAAGCCGAACTTTGCGGTGCCTTTAAAAGGCATACAATGAGCGGTAAAAAGATTCCTGTTTCTATTCTGGACCTGATGCCAGTGCTTGAGGGTAAGACCCCGGCGGATACTTATAAAAACAGTATAAAGCTGGCGCAGACGGCCGAAAAAGCCGGGTTTTCGCGGTACTGGGTTGCGGAGCACCACAACATGGAAAGCATAGCCAGCTCGGCACCGGCGGTGCTGATAGGGCATATTGCCGGTGGCACCAGCACGATACGGGTGGGCTCAGGCGGTGTAATGCTGCCCAACCATGCCCCGCTGGTGGTGGCGGAACAATTTGGGACGCTGGCGTGGCTTTACCCGGGGCGCATAGACCTGGGGCTGGGCAGAGCGCCGGGTACGGATATGGGAACGGCTCATGCGCTGCGGCGCAACAACAATGGTGCAAACTTTGAGCAGGAAATCGCAGAACTGAGGATGTACCTATCGGCGGAAAATAAAACTGCCAGGGTGAGGGCAATACCCGGTGAGGGCACCAACATACCTATATGGATACTGGGTTCGAGCACGGATAGTGCGGTGCTGGCAGCTGAGTTGGGCCTGCCCTATGCATTTGCGGCGCACTTTGCACCTGCTCTGCTGTACCAGGCATTGCACATTTACCGGCGAAATTTTAAGCCATCGGCGCAACTGAGTGCGCCCTATGTAATGCCTTGTGTGAATGTAATAGTGGCAGATACCGACGCAGCAGCCCAGCGGCTGGCAACCAGCTATTACCAGCTGGTGAAGGGCATAATATCGGGCAAGCGGAGGCTGATGCAGCCACCGGTGGACAGTATAGAAGGGCTTTGGGATGAATATGAGGAAGCGGCAGTGAAGCAGATGACGACCTATGCCTTTATAGGCAGTGCAGAGACGGTGCAGCGCGGGCTGCAGGACTTTGCCCATAAAACGGGCGCTGACGAACTGATGGCGGCCTCGCACATTTATGATGCCGGGGATAAGATAAAATCTTGCATGATGCTGGGAGCGATGGATTTGAGTTATTGAAGTTTGCCTGAATTAGGGATCCGCCACGGCGAGACAGGTTTTGAGGATTTTTTGTCTGAATTAGGATCCCGCCGCGGCGGGACAGGTTTCAAGGATTAAGGGATTTAAGGATTCCCGGTTTTTTGTATCGTCCTGAAATAGGTTGACAGTTTTTAATGGGCGTTGCAAACGCCGTGCCGGGGCATCCCGATTGCAAATCGGGACGAGAAAACGTAAAAAATAGTCGATGCCTGTGCTGGGGGTGTTAACCCCTGCAAGGTTGTTTTTTGACGGGCGGTGCAAACGTAGGGCCGGGCATCCCGATTGCAAATCGGGACGAGAAAACGTAAAAAGTAGGCGATGCCTGAGCGGTTTGTTTCCAGGGCGGTGCCCTGATCTATGGGATTTAACTCTTCCCGGGTTTGTGATGCGGGGTTTTGTGGGTGAGTAGGTGGAATAATGAAATTTTCTTATCTTTGTTTTCTTGATAGTTATTGTGTTTTAGCCGGTTGTTTCAGTTGCCTTAGGTGATTGGAAGCAACTTGTTTTATTGCAGTTGAAATAACCCAAATCATTACCCGTTAAATATACCCTTATGAAAAAGATGTTTTACCTAACGAAAACGGCCCTGTTGTTCGTATGCTTCCTTGCGTTTACCCAGTTTTGTACAGGACAGAGCATTACGACCATAGCCGGGTCGGGGTTGTGGAACTATGCGGGAAATGGCGGGCCGGCAACGAGTGCATTGATGTCGGAACCGCGCAGCATAGCGATAGACAGCAGCGGCAATATTTATGTGGCTGAGTTCCGCAATTGTTTGATACGAAAGATTACACCCTCGGGTGTAATTTCTACTGTCGCGGGTACCGGGATATATGGCTTTACCGGAGATGGCGGGCCAGCAACGCTTGCACAGCTATCGACCCCAATGGGTATTGTACTGGACGGGCATGGCAACATTTATTTTTCTGAATTTTACGGACACAGAATAAGGAAGGTGGACACTGCGGGTGTTATCACCACATTTGCCGGCAACGGCGTACCCGGCTATACCGGCGAGGGTATTGCAGCTACCGCATCAAAATTGGGGTACCCCTGCGGCATGGCATTTGACCGGCATGGAAATATGTTTATAGCGGACTCTTATGGCAGCCGGATAAGGGAAATAGACACGAACGGCATAATGACTACGTATTGCGGGAATGGCTCTACAGGCTTCGCAGGCGACGGGAGTACTTACAGACATATGGTGGTATCCTCGCCACAGGATGTGAAAATAGATGAGATC
>CAILMA010000759.1 GCA_903835145.1 uncultured Bacteroidota bacterium | reverse complement strand
TTTTTCGAACGAGCGGTTTTGTATAAATTCAAGATGATTAACGGAGTACTTTATGACTCCGTGTCAGAGAATCGGGTGAGTTATATGAATTCCATGAGCAACTATAACCAGACAGACTCAGATTTTTTGAATAAGAAATTTTCCACTTCAACCCCCTATTTTTCTAGCCGCGGTCAGTTTTTTAGAGCCCCCTTCTTGGTCGACCTTGTCAACCTTTCAGAGTATGGAACCAAGACCGAAGATTATTTCCAACCGTTGCTTGGGGCTGAAAAAATGGCCTCCCCACTTGGATTTTTCGATTGCGAACTTATCAATGCTTTTCAACGCCCCGACCGCCTTAATAGAGAGGTCGATATGGATTTATTGATTGCGGGAGCCAAGTTGTTAACAGATTTGAACAATTTCAAACCCTTGAATTTCCACCCGGCTATATTCATCAACCAAATGTTTGCTTGCAACGATAGTGATGCATTTTCGGCATTCTTGGGCCTTTATTACCATTCGATACACGATACTTCAATGGCCAAAACGTTTTTGGATCATGTTGAACTTGGAAGGCTGCTTCCGAAAATTTACGGTAGGGAAACCGGTTATCGGTCTTACATTTTGAGGCATTTCTATTTACCTCTTTTCGACGCAACAGCTATCTTGCAAGCAAGAACGAGGGCACATGAAAAGCGTAGTGAAAAAATGTTCGACGCCGAATATTTAATGCATGTTGCTGATACACTGCCAGACGACTATCAAAAACGCGATTTCCTGCTCACCTGTATCGACACGTTTATAAGGGCGCACCAAGAAAGCGAGGCCATTGCATTCACAGATAGATTGCTTGGGAAATTTTCTACCAGTACGTCGACATTCGGCAACAAGGTATTTGAAATTTTGGGGCGAATAGCTACAGGTGGCGGCCTAAAAATCGCATTGCAGTTAACGAAAACAAAAGACGACAACGACAAAGGCAAATGTTTCTATTTCTTAAGCAAAGGATTATGTGAGTCGGGAAGATATTATGATGCGTATTCATTAATTCCAAACTACGCCTCCTCCAACAACCAACTCAGCCTTTACAATGTTATGCTAAATGGCTTCAAGACAATACGGTTATCCGACAAGTACGATGGGTGGTCCTATTTGAACCTTTCCGAAAAAAACATGGATATTGACGACGACGAAATGAAAAAGAATCCTTACGAAAGAACGCTTCTGTATGGTGTATTTCAAAGCCACGACGACTAACCCATGAAACAATCCACGCGCATCATATTGTTCCTCTTCGCCTTCATGGTCTTTGGGTCGTTTGCGAGCTTTGCGCAGAATGAATGGGGTAATAAATTGATATTTTATTGTCAACTGGGCATGTTGGTGACGTTTGGCGTGGAGTTGGCACAAGGCATGCGTGGCTCGCGGCGGGAACGTGGTAAATCGGAAAATTGGTTTTTCAAGACTGTTTATTTTACATTCTTAGGCTCTATGACGCTATTCTTGGTTCCTCTTTGCCTCGAAACATTGCATGTGCTTAATGGCCCCGTGGCAGATGCCCTGAAATCTACAGCATTGACTGCAGGAGGTGTGTTTGCCACATTGGCCTCGTTCATCCCCATATATTGCATTTATCACCGAAT
>CAILMA010000758.1 GCA_903835145.1 uncultured Bacteroidota bacterium | reverse complement strand
GTTTTTAGAGATACCCTTAACCACTGTGAATAACCCTGACATCATTCAAGGTATGATTAGCCTTGAAGATAAGCACGATCACATTTTCATGCATTTAATTGAAACAGCGAGATTCAATAAAGGCAAGAATAAAATGTATTTGGGCGTTCCCGGAAATCTTGTTGCTTTTGGGTGCAAATTATCTTTTGAAAAAGAATACCGCGGCTTTCTTGTATTTGACGCAAAGTCAGCATTAATTAAGCATTACGAAACCTCACTTGGAGCAACACATTTCAAAGGTTTAAGGATGATTATTGGAACATCTGCCGCCGAAAAATTGATAAAACATTATTTTAAATCATAAATTTATGAACGTTTTTAAGGAACCTAAAAATGTCGATTTCTCAACAAAATCTGCGTCTTTGACGGTTGAAGAACACAAAGAAATTAGTGACTATATCAAAAAACAAATAGCGTTGGACTTAGCAAAAATCAAACGAAAAAGAAAACTCCCTGAAAAAGTTAACTTTTGCGAAGCTCATTTTAAATGATATCTCGTGTCCACCAAAACAAACCTGATAGTCGTATTTAGAATTTTCATATTCTTTGACTTCACTCGAATAGAGTTGCCATGTTTGTTTTTAAACCCCACCATAATTTGCCAAAATTTAAATACCTATTGGCACAAAGACATTTATCATAGCGCCATTTCATTAAAATACAGCTCATCGCAGTACCTTCGTAGCTTAAATAAGTATTTGTGGCAAATACGTTTAACTATCTTCCTTGTGAAGAAACAGGCTATTTTTCAAGGCTGGTTACCGACTATTTGAAAAACAGTCCGGAAATATCCAATTTTTATACCTACCGGCCAACCGAAGAGGGTTTAAATCAGGCAATTGCTGACCGGCCCAATTACCCCGTGGACCGGGAAGTACTTACAAGAGTACTTGCGAAGCAATACCAGCAGCTACTGATGCACGAAAAAGTGGCAGAAAACCTGACGTTGCTCAAGCTGGACAACACTTTTACCGTTTGTACGGCGCATCAGCCAAATTTAATGACGGGATACCTGTATTTTGTCTACAAGATTCTGCACGCAGTGAAGCTGGCAGCGGAGCTTAAAGCAAAACATCCCGACAAGAATTTTGTGCCCGTTTACTACATGGGGAGCGAAGATAATGACCTGGAAGAACTGGGTGTGTTCAGATTTCGGGGCAATAAATACCGCTGGGATGGAAACGGACAAACCGGGGCAGTAGGCAGAATGGTGACCGACGGACTGGATAAGATTATAAAAGATATTTTTCAATTGTTTGGCCCGCAGGGCAAAAACTGCGAACAGCTGAAGAAAGTAATAACATCGTCCTATATACAACACGATACCATTGGCGCTGCAACTCAATACCTTGTAAACGAACTATTTGGCCATTATGGCCTCATTGTTTTAGACCCCGACGAAGCTGATTTCAAAAGGATTTTTATTCCTGAAATGAAAGCTGAATTGCTCTTGCAGGAGTCCTACCCCATCATTGCCGGGCAGATTAGTGATCTTGAAAAGCACTATAAGATACAAGCCCATCCACGAGCAATAAATTTGTTCTATCTGGACAATCAGGTTCGGGAACGAATAGAAAAAAACGGAGACAAATGGATAGTGCTGAATACAGCGAAAGAGTGGAACGAAGCCGAACTGCTTGCCGAACTGAATGAACACCCTGAACGGTTCTCCCCTAACGTCATGCTCCGGGGTTTATTTCAGGAGAAAATACTGCCTGACGTAGCATTTATAGGTGGAGGTGCGGAGGTAGCTTACTGGATGCAATTGAAAAAACTTTTTACTCATTACAATGGTTTTTTACCCGTAATCTACCTGCGGCAGTCTATCATGTTCATGGATGCTGCTGCGGTGAAACTGACGGAGCAATTGGACCTAAAAAATATAGACCTATTTAAACCGACGACAAAACTCGAGGAAGAATATGTTGTTGCACATACCACAAACCAACTGGAAGTAAACGAAGAACGGAAGCAACTGGAAACAATATTAACGGCGATAAAATTGAAGGCAATAGCAATAGATGCCACATTGGCTGGTTCATTGGAGGCCAGTCTGCATCGCATTCAAAAACAGGTATTGAATCTGGAAAAGAAAATGCTTCGGGCTGAAAAAAAGAAAATGGATGTGCAGCTGGCGCGGATAGGGAAACTAAAAAATATGCTGTTCCCCGGCGGCGGGCTGCAAGAACGCATTGATAATTTTTTGGAACTGTATTTAGACCATGGCCCAGAAATTTTTGACACAATTCTTGAAGGGACAAATGCTATGGAATGTAAATTCCTGATAATCAAACCACAATAAGTTAATAATTGAAGAACTGATAAATACAACGAAGCAATAGATGAAAATATGTTTGGCATAAATTTTGTGCCATTATTAGTGTATGCAATTGACGTGATTGCTCACAGTTCATTTATTATATCTTAGAAAGGCATATTAACAAGAGATTAGCAAATCTGCTGCTACTTTTGTGCCGGGATGTTAAAGCCTAAAGACTTAATACCTTTAGCTTTATACATTAACTTTAATATATTTATTTATCCGTTTCAAATCGAAGACCACTAACCAATGTTCCTCAGGAAAAAAATTACACAATTCATTTTACTTGCCCTGCTTCTGAAAGTGTCACCAGTAGCCGCACAAATAATGCCAGACCAGATTAAGAAATACGAAGAAAAATATAACGAATGGGGCATAATTGGTGGTGCCAATCTTCAAAGCCTTACCGGGTATCCGTTTTTAAATAATTACAGCACAGGTGGCGATTTGGGTGTCTACTTCAAAAAAAGGAAGAAATCATTTGGCATAAGCGCAGGTTTAAATGTTTCTACTGCAAACTATAAGACAGACTACCCTGCCGCGCATTATGTCTCAGGAAGTTCCGCAACATTATCAGACACTACAAAACAGGCTACACTTCAGGTTTTATATGCAAACCTGCCTGTGATTGTTGAGTACCGTCCCGGGAAGCGATTAGGATTGTTAATGGGCTTGAATTTCAGTTATTGCGTTTCCACCACCGATCAAAATAACACATTTGAAAATACAGTAAGTGCCAACAAAATATTCAAACCTTTGAATGTTTCTTTTCTTGCGGGTCTTGAATATGCGTTTACGCCGGCATTCAGAATTCAGGCACAATTGGGGGCTGGATATCTTGACCTGAACAACAAACAGTTTGCAAAAATCAACGATGGCTGGGGCACCACGAACGCACAGCTTAACTTGATTGTCAGATTTAAAAAATGGTATGGCAGCCGAGTTTAAATCGTATTTAATGCCTTTGCAGAATTTAATACCTGCCGCGAAGTTGTTGCGTTTTTGTTACGGGGTTTAATAGCAAATAATACAGGGCTGGTGGCTTGAATTATTTTGGTAGTTCCGTTACTTTTGTACCTTTATTATTCTTAAAACTAACGAGATATATGAAGCGTTCATTTCTATTTTCTTTACTATCAGGTATCCTTTTTTGCTCTTCTGTAGCCAATGCACAATCCGTGCCCGTTGTGAAAAGTTTACCAAAATTAGATCTTGGTATTAAGATCGGAGCAAACTTTGCTCAAATAGGCGGCGACAACTGGGAGCAGAGCTACAAACCCGGCATAGTGGGTGGTATTACTCTGGGCCTTCATAAAAAGAAAATAGGTGTGCAGGCTGAGTTTTTAGTCAATACATCGCACTACACTTCAACTGGTTTATATGACTCCGTTAACAAAGGAGACTTCCGCGCTTTGTACTTTGACATTCCATTGCTGTTTGAATACCGCGTAGTTGGTGGTAAGCTGTTACCAAAACTGTGGTTGATGGCCGGCCCTCAATTCAGCAATCTGATTTCAGTTACAAGCCTAAACTCTTATGCCGGAGATGTGAAGAATTCGTTCAAGTCCAGTAGCTTTTCAGGCGTGTTAGGAGCGGAAATGAGGTATTTCAAATTTACACTTGGTGCCCGGTACATACTTGGCCTCACTGATGTAAACAATGTGAGCAGCATAAACGGAACTACTGCCAAACAAGCCTGGAACAACCACTCCATTCAGGTATATGCAGGAATAAGATTTTTATAATAACTTACTAAAAAAGCAAATAGCCATTCGGTATAAAGCTGAATGGCTATTTGCTTTCACAAAAGTCTTTAACGTAAAATCGGGCGATATTTTAGTGTGCTAAAGTAGGCGTGAATAGGTGATTCGGACAACCGTACTTTTTAGTTTGCGTGCATGATGTAACAACAGCTATTGTCAGCAACAATGCGAAAACAGTTATTAAACTGCGAAATTTAGTTTGAGTCTGCATTTTTTAATAGTTATGAATAAATAATATTGTCCACTTGCTTACAAAGATAAAAGAGTTTTTATAAAGCATCTGTGTTTCTTTTCCGGGGTATTCAAATCAACAATAGCATTATTTACTTTACTAATGTATTGATACCAAAGAAAATTTCAACTGCCAAATTTTGGCAACCTATTTTTGCACCGATTCTTACTACGAAGTTACGATATATTTATGAAGAACATTCATTTTATTGCCATTGGTGGTGCCATTATGCACCAGTTGGCTCTGGCCTTAAAAAGGCAGGGTTACACAATAACCGGAAGCGACGATGAAATAAACGACCCGGCAAAAGGCAATCTTGCAGTCGCCGGACTTCTGCCTGAAAAAAATGGCTGGTATCCTGAAAAAATAACGGACAAGATTGATGCTGTTGTGCTTGGCATGCATGCGAAAGCCGATAACCCGGAGTTACTCGCAGCGAAAAAAGCTGGTATACCTATCTATTCTTTTCCACAGTATGTATATGAAGTGAGCAAGAATAAGAAACGGGTTGTAGTAGCTGGCAGCCACGGGAAAACTACTATCACTTCAATGATCATGCACATACTGAAAAATCAAGGTATCGATTTTGACTATCTTGTTGGGGCACGCGTTGCAGGGTTTGATCAATCGGTGAGGCTGAGTGATGCCCCGATTATAGTGCTTGAGGGCGATGAATACCCAGCTTCCCCCGAGGAAAAACGACCAAAAATATTCTTTTATCATCCGCACATTAGTGTGCTAAGCGGCATTGCCTGGGATCACATTAATGTTTTCCCAAGCTATGAAATGTATTTCAACCAGTTCGAGCAATACCTTGCCGGGATGGAAAACAACGCCATATTATTCTACAACAACGAAGACTCCGAAGTGCAGCGGGCAGTGCAAACATCGGCTAAGCACTTGCTAACCACCCCTTATGGTACCCCATCGTTCCATTACCAGGACGGGACACCCGTGCTGGAAACCTCTGATGGCAATGTGGCAGTATCGGTTTTCGGGCGCCACAATCTGCAAAATATGAATGCCGCTGTAAAAGTGTGCATGGAGCTCGGCGTTGCAGAGCAAGATTGCTACACTGCAATCTCAACCTTTACCGGCGCCGCACGCCGACTTGAAAAAGTGAAAGAAGAAGAAAATCTATTGGTTTACCGCGATTTTGCACATGCACCAAGCAAACTGAAAGCAACGCTGAACGCAGTGCGGGAAGCCTATCCTGAGCATTACCTGCTGGCCTGCTTTGAGCTGCACACATTCAGTAGCCTCAACGAAAAATTCCTCGATGAG
>CAILMA010000757.1 GCA_903835145.1 uncultured Bacteroidota bacterium | reverse complement strand
TGCCCCGGCAAAGGAGGCACCCCGGTAGTTTTATAGTTGAAAGGCACTATTGCACTTCCATGTCCATTTCTATCAATTCTGGTGCTTGTTGCATTATTTCTTTTATGCCGCCTTCAATACTGGCCACTTGCTCATAGCCATGAGCTTTAAGCCATGACGCTGCAATCATTGAGCGATAGCCGCCCGCGCAATATACCAGCCACTTTTTATTTTTGTCTATGGTTTCCGCCTTATTCTTCAGGATATTTAACGGAATGTGCACTGAGCCTGTCATCCGGTGTTTGGCCACTTCCAGCCTGTTTCTTACATCGAGCAGGTTATAGTCTTCGGTTTCCAGCAGGGGTGTACACTCTTCGCCATTGAATGTCATGATATGATCAGTGCGGTAATGATGGGCTTTCCATGCATCCATACCTCCTTCAAGGTACCCTTCCACTTTTTCGAATCCTATCCGTGCAAGCCGCTCGATAGCTTCTTTTTCCTTTCCTTTATCGGTAACCAGCAGTAGCGAAGCGTCAGCATCAACCAGTGTGCCTACCCATACTGCGAAGTCGCCGTTCAGGCCAATATTCAACGAGCCTTTTATAAAAGCCTTGGTGAACTCCATCGGTGCGCGGGTATCAAGTACCAAGGCTCCTTTAGCCTGAGCGGCAACAAATTTGTCGGCTGCCAGTGCATGCAGGCTTTTTTTCATCACCTGATCAAACGAGTTATAGCCTGTCTTATTGATAACGGCATCTTTGAAAAAGTATCCGGGTATCACGGGAAGGTCAGATGTAACAGCACGGATAAACGAGTCTTTGTCATTGGTGAGCAGTGCATAATTGGTTGCTTTCTGTTCGCCGATAGAGGAGAAGGATTGGCTTCCTATGTTTTTGCCACATGCAGAGCCAGCACCATGACCGGGATAAACAATCACATCGTCGTGCAGCGTTTTAATTTTATGCTCCAGCGAGTCATAAAGCATTGCAGCCAGAGCTTCTTTGGGCAGGTTGCCACTCAGCAGGTCCGGACGGCCAACATCCCCCACAAATAGCGTGTCGCCTGTAAACACAGCATTTTCTTTGCCCTGCTCGTCAATAAGCAGGAAGCACGTGGACTCTATGGTGTGGCCGGGTGTGTGGAGAATTTTGATCTGAGCCTTTCCGAGTTGCAGCGTTTCATTGTCTTCGGCAATGTATGCTTTGTAGGCGGGTGTGGCACCAGGGCCGAAAACGATGCTTGCACCGGTTTTGTTGGCGAGGTCGATGTGGCCTGAAACGAAATCGGCATGAAAGTGCGTTTCAAATACATATTTGATGTGTGCACCGCGTTCTGCTGCCAGTTTTAAATAGGGTTCCGGGTCGCGAAGCGGGTCAATAACCGCAGCTTCATTACCCGACTCAATATAGTAGGCTGCGTGAGCCAGGCAATTGGTGTATATCTGTTGAACGAACATTGTTTGCTTGGTTTTAATGACATTTAAAATACTCAAAGGGTTCTTTGCAATCGTTGCATTGGTACAACGATTTGCAGGCCGTAGCTCCAAATCTGCTTAGCATCACGGTGTCGTCAGATTTACATCTTGGGCAGGTGATAATGTTATTTGCAAATACGTCCTGATTGCAGGAGGAGTGCAAGGGCGGGGCTATCCCATAACGCATCAATTTTTTCTTGGCAATGTCGCTCATCCAGTCGGTTGTCCAGGCTGGGTCAAATACCAGCTTTACAGTTGCTGGTTTTACACCCTTACTGTCAAGCGTCATTTTGATGTCCTGCTCTATGATACCCATTGCCGGGCAACCTGTGTAAGTAGGGGTGAGTAATACGGTAAAGCCGTGGTCAGCTATAATAACGTCCTTAATCATGCCCATCTCCTCTATACTTACCACCGGTATCTCCGGGTCGGGTATCACAGAGAGTATTTCCAGAATTTCTTTCTTTGTATGTGCTGATCTTACCATGTTGCTTCAGGATATGCGCGTTGCAGGTATTGCATTTCCGATAAAATGTGTCCAAGGTTTTCGGTATGAATGCCTGTGCGGCCCCCCGTTTGCATATATTCGTCGGCTGGTTGTTTCAGCGTCGCTTCTTTCAGTGTATTGCTTATGTATTGCTTCCAGCTGTTCTTAATGCCGGTGAGGTTCACAGCGATATTTTTCTCTTCGAGATATCCTTCTGTATCATCTGTTTCAAACAGCTCACCGGTGTACATCCAGAGTTCATCAATCGCCTGCTGTATCCTGTAATGGCTTTCTTCAGTACCATCGCCCAGTCTTAACGTCCAGTCGGTAGCGTGAGACATGTGGTACTTTATTTCCTTCACTGTTTTCGCTGCAATTGCAGCCAGGGTGGCATCTTTACTCTGCAGCAGGTGCGTATAGAAATAGTATTCGAACGTGGAAGTGAGCAATAGCCGGGCAATGGTATAAGCGAAATCTCCGTTCGGTAATTCCACGATGAGGTTGTTATAAAAGCTGCGCTCTCCCCTTCGGTAAGCGAGGTCATCGTCGGTTTTGCCCTTTCCTTCAACCGAGCCGGCATAGCTGAGCAGCGCCTGAGCGCGGCCTATCATATCAAGCGCAAAATTGGTGAGCGCCAGATCTTCTTCAAGAATGGGGGCATTGCTGCACCATTCTGACAATCTGTAGGATTGCACGAGTGCATTGTCTCCCAGCCTGAGACAATATTTGTATAAAGCTTGTTGTTCAGTCATGATTGTTTGTTTTTAAATTGCCTTTGCACCCTCAGG
>CAILMA010000756.1 GCA_903835145.1 uncultured Bacteroidota bacterium | reverse complement strand
GCGATAAGTACGGTCTGCTTGTGTTTCAGGATTTCTGGGTATCGGGCGATTGCAACGGCCGTTGGTTTGACCCGCTTAAAAAGGAAGACACTACGACGCGCCGCAACTACCCCGATGACCATAGGTTGTTTATAGCTTCCGTTGCCGACCAGGTAAAAATGCTGCGCAACCATCCCTCGCTGGCATTATGGTGCGGCGGCAATGAGATAAAACCACCAGCAGATATATTGGCAGCTATGAAAGATACCTTGCTCCCAATGCTCGATGGAACCCGTTTCTTTTTTGAATACTCCAACGACGACAGCATGTCGCTGCACAGCCATGATGGCCCGTATACCATACAAGCCACCAACTATTTCTGGCAAAACCGCTCCTACCCTTTCAATTCCGAAATAGGCTCCGTGGGTGTGGGAGAGCTGGCATCGCTGCAACGATTCCTGCCTGCAGATCACCTCACGCCCCCCTACTATGATAAAGACAAAAAAGCCTGGTGGGTTGACCCGGTTTGGAAGTACCACAAATACTCTGGCTATGACTCGAGCGTGGAGGCTTACGGAAAGGTGAAGGACATAAAGGACTTTACCGTAAAGGCGCAACTGGTTAACTACAACCAATATCGTTCGCTCGTGGAGCGTTTTGCAGCTCGAATGTGGACCTGGTATACAGGTATGATTATATGGAAAACCCAAAACCCATGGACTGCAATGGTGGGTCAGATGTATGATGTGTACCTGGACCCAAACGCTTGTCTTTATGCGGTGCAGGAGGCCGCAAAACCTATACACCCCATTTTCGACCCGGTGAGCAAGACTGTATATGTAACCAACAATACGTTCCGCCTTACGCCGGAGCTCGAGCTAACTATTCGCCCGACCGGCTTTTATGGTAATGGCAAGAATATAGTAAAGAAAATAAAGGTGGGTGCCAGCACATCCGATTCGGTATTTTCCATGGTGGGTCTAATGCAGGATGTGGAAGAATATCCGTTCCTGTTGCTGGAGCTTAAGAACGCCCAAAGTGGCAAAGTAATAGATGAAAATTTATACTGGATTGCAAATAATGAAGGTGAATACCCGTCGCTGGAGGAATTAAAACCCACGTTTTTAGCAGCAAGTGCAAAAGAAATATCGGGCGGTAAAATTGAAGTGACCATTAACAACCCGGCCGGCAATGAAGTGGCATTTTTTAACCGCATTACGCTTTTGGATGCAACAAAAAATGAACAGGTATTGCCTGCGTTTTACGCTGATAACTATATCTCGCTGCTGCCGGAAAAGACCAGAAAAATCATAATTGATTACAAGGCAACCGGCATTAAGAAACTCGCGGTAAGCATAGAAGGATGGAATGTAAAAAAGATGGTTGTGCCGGTGGTAAAATAAATTCGTCCTCATCAGGATTTTCAATTTTCAAACCCAGTACCAACTGCCGCTCAGCTTTGTTTGTATATGCAATAATTTTTGTGCTGGCACGATTATGGAGAGGCGATAGTGGAGGACGCGAACATCGCTGGGAATGACCAAAAGCTACCCATTCCGAAGAAAAACGGAACAGCAGCGAGGATTCGTTACCGACGAGATGATGTTTATCATCTTATGACTAATTGGTGACCACAAATGCCTAATTTAGCATAGTCATCAATCATTGAAGATACCCGATACATGCAGGACGGAAAGAAAATAGTTGCAAAACTTGTAAAGGCCGGGAAAGAATACAAGACGGGCGATACGCTTATAACTGCGCTTGCGGCTACTACCGTTGATTTACTTTCAGGCGAGCTTACACTTATTATTGGCCCATCCGGTTCGGGCAAGACCACACTGCTATCTCTATTTGGCTGCGTCATTTATCCAAGTTATGGTGAGGTGTGGATTGATGGCGTAAAAGTGAATGAACTGAGCGAGAAAAACCTTGCCAAAATAAGGCTTGATAAAATAGGCTTTGTATTCCAGAAGTTTAACCTGATAGCTCCACTTACGGCGCTCGAGAATGTGATGATGCCCCTGCAGCTGCAAGGCATTACCGACAAAATAGCCCGGGAGAAAGCGACGAAAGCATTGGTAAAAGTGGGTATGGGAGATCGCCTCAAGAACCTATCGAACGACCTGAGTGGCGGGCAGCAGCAGCGGGT
>CAILMA010000755.1 GCA_903835145.1 uncultured Bacteroidota bacterium | reverse complement strand
CCGATAGCACTGAAACTGCACCTGCGGAAAACGACAATGAAGTATTAAAGGAAACTATAACGACAGAGTTTCCACTATCCGGGGGCGAGCCGGACATCACCTTCTTTGAAATTGATACCGACACTGACGAAGAAAAGGAGCAACTCAAAAAACAGCTTGATACCGAATTTCCTTTGTCGGGCGGGGAAGTTTAAACGCCGCACCGCGACAGAACAAAATTGTTTCATTGATTCGCCATGCCGCCTGGAAAAATAGTTCCGGTTACTTTGCCATGCCGCCGATTTGAATTCAAAATTAGCAGCGATGGTGTTTGCCAAACGCACAGCTCGGCCTTCTCACCAATTCTTGCATACTTCAGCTCTGCAAGATCTACCTCTTTACTTTAACGTCGCCATAGTTTATAGGACACAAGCCAATGATTCAAATCATCGGTTTATGTTCCGGCTCATTCTAACTTTACAACACATTCTCGAAGCAGGGAATTCGCATTGATGAGTTTTTTAACCTTGCTGCAATACTTTGAAAGCCCGTGCTCTGTTGCAAGTACAAAAAAGCGGGCGATAAAGTACACCTACTTAAACTAATTAAATGACCCCCGGGCAGTATTTACTTTTAAGAAATTTCATATTTCCATTTTTTTTAGCACTTTCAATGCCCACTCCCGCTTACAGTCAGGATAAAAAATGGACACTCAAGGAGTGCATCGACTTCGCATTTGTGAATGCCGTATCTCTAAACCAGCAAAGGCTTGCAACGGACGTAAGCTACATTAATTACAAGCAGGCGCGGGACAACAGACTGCCAGTAGTAAATTTTACTGACGGTCAGGCTTTCAGTTTTGGTAATACTATCTACTCCTCGTCTAATCAGGTAGTGCGGCAAAACACACTGAGCAATGACCCCTCGCTGGCAGCAAGCATTGTTCTTTTTAACGGGTTTAAATTGATTAATCTGGTAAAAGAAAACCAGCTGAACTATGAGGCCGGCAAGTACGATATAGAAACACAAAAAAACTATCTGGCGTTGAATATCACCGCAGCATACATGCAGGTACTCTTTCAAGATGAAAATGTAAATATTGCTGCGCTACAGATAAAGCAGGATAGTGTACTGGTGGATAAGATTGAGAAATACGTTGCCGTGGGCCTCACTCCAGAGGATAGCCTCCTCCAGATAAAGGCAGAACTCTCGGCGGCAAGGGCTGCCAAAGTGAGCGCCGAAAACCAGCTGGTGCTGGCCAATGTGCAATTGCAACAACTAATGGATATGCCCGTTGACGCCGGATTTGTAATTCAACAACCTATACAAATAGAAATGGCACCCGGCAATGCCGCCACTACATCTCAGGATATCTACAAAAATGCAGAAAGTACATTCCCCGAGGTTAAAAGTGCGTCGTTGCGAACAAGTGCTTATCAAACTGACCTGCTGGTAAGTAAGGCGGCACTTTTGCCTACTTTAAGCCTGAGCGGAAGCCTGAGCACGGAGTACTACAGCGCACTTAAAAGAGAAAATTACCAGACCACATACCAGAATCAACAGATTGGATTTCTTCAAAGCAACCCTTCGGAAGTTGTCGTTGGCCCCGTACCAGTTACTACTACGAACGCTGCACGCTATCCGTTTTTTAGTCAGTTCAGCGACAATTTCAGCCAGCTTGTTGTGCTCAATCTTACCGTGCCAATTTTCAATGGGTACAAAGCAAGAAACGGAATTCAGTTGGCTAAAATAGCTGTGCAAAATGCGAAGCTGAATGAGCAGGCAGTGAAAAATGGGCTCCGTAAAAGCATAGAAACGGCCTATACTGACATGGTTACTTCCAGTAGGAACTACATAGCTACAAAAGAACAAGTTGCTGCCGACTACCGTGCCTATACCGATATGCTCAAGAAATACAAAATAGGCCTTACCAATATTACTGACCTGCTGATAGCGGAGAGTAACTATTACAAGGTGGTGGTTACTAACCTGCAAGCTAAGTACGAGTATATGTTCAAGGCCAAGGTAATCGATTTTTATACGGGCGTTCCGCTAACCAATTAAGCAATGAAAAAAGCATTTATTATAGGGTCTGTAGTTCTGGTACTTGGTGGGCTGCTTACATGGGTCCTCGTTTCGAGAAACAAATATGAAGTGCCGGTCTGGAAAACAGTAAAAGTAGATACAGGTAACGTTGCTGTAATTGTAACGGCCACCGGAACCCTTAACCCAGTTACCACAGTACAGGTAGGAGCGCAGGTTTCGGGCATTATCACAAAGTTATTTGTAGATTTCGATTCGGTGGTAAAGAAAGGGCAGGTAATAGCGTTGCTTGATACAACACTGCTTAACGCAGCAAAACTAAATTCTTCTGCGGCCGTGGAAAAGGCAAGAGTGCAACTGGAGTTAACGAGGAGGCAGTTTACCAGAATCGACACGCTGTTTCACCAAAAAGTAAGTTCGCAAAACGACTATGATATTGCCTCGGAAAACTATAAAGCAGCGCGTGCCGACTTACAGGCCGCTCTTGCTACGCTTAAAAACCAGCTTACCAATCTCAAATATGCTACGATTAGGGCGCCATTCGATGGTACCGTGATATCGCGCACTGTCGATGTCGGCCAAACGGTCATTTCAAGCTTTAATGCCCCCATGTTATTTACCATAGCCAAAGACCTTAAACTCATGCAGGTACTCGCTAATGTTGATGAGGCAGATATAGGACAGGTAAAGGATGGTCAGGAAGCAACATTCACTGTCGATGCTTATCCCTACGAGGTCTTTAAGGGTAAGGTAGCCCAGATACGACTGCAGCCCGTTATGGTGCAAAATGTCAATAATTATACGGTTGTAATAAACGTTGCGAACCCTGACCTCAAGTTGCTGCCGGGGCTGACTGCAACTACCACCATTAAAACGCAGGAGCACGACAATGTACTGAAGGTATTGGTAGCAGCTGTTCATTTCAGCCCGCCCGGCGATTACCTGAATCATATCCATTTTTCTGATACGCTTTATGAGCAAACCCAAAAGCTGAAAGTGGCGGGTAACGAAATTCCAAGACCCGGTAGCCGTTGTTATATATGGCTGATGAACAACAATACGCTGCGTCCGGAAGTTGTTAATGCTGGTTTGTTTGATGGCACATACCTTGAAGTAGCTGGAAACATAAAGCCGGGCGATGAAGTGGTAACCGGTATTAACCTCACCAAGGCTGCAAACACTACTGCAAACAATCCATTCATGCCTCAAATGCACTCCGGCGCAAAAAAATAATATGGCAACAGAACCCGATTTAATTGTAGTGAAGAATATGGCCAAGACGTATAAGCTTGGAGAAATGGA
Organism: uncultured Bacteroidota bacterium; assembly: GCA_903835145.1. Classification (GTDB taxonomy): domain Bacteria; phylum Bacteroidota; class Bacteroidia; order Chitinophagales; family Chitinophagaceae; genus Flavipsychrobacter. The sequence continues at coordinate 405 of CAILMA010000755.1, read as the reverse complement.
GGTGCATGCACTCCGAGATGTAACTGTGACTATAAACAAGGGCGCATTCGTGGCTATAATGGGCCCCAGTGGTTCCGGGAAATCGACCTTTATGAACATCATCGGGTGTCTTGACTACCACCCCGCAAAGGGCGAATATTACCTTGATGGTGCGGATGTGTTTAAAATGGACAAAGATGAACTTGCCGAGCTCCGGAATCGAAAAATTGGATTTATTTTTCAGTCTTTCAATATTCTCGCGCGCACCTCAGCTATAGAAAATGTAGAGTTACCTATGCTCTACAACAGTGGAGTGGATGCGACAGAGCGAAAGTCCAGAGCCCTTGCCGCCCTCAAATCAGTAGGTCTCGCTGAGCGGGCCGATCATCTGCCCAATCAACTCTCCGGCGGGCAGCAGCAGCGGGT
>CAILMA010000754.1 GCA_903835145.1 uncultured Bacteroidota bacterium | reverse complement strand
CTGTTAAATATACATTGCCCCATTTGTCACATGCAACGGCGTTTCCCTCATCGTAACCATTTCCCCCGTAATAGGTGCTCCATTGCAAGGCTCCTGTATCATTAAATTTAGCAAGAAACGCGTCTCCAGTTCCGTTGTTAAATATTTGATGTGCGCCAGGTGTCGATATGCCCACAGAACTGTTGGTCCACCCATTTAGATATATAAATGTTGAATCATCGCATGTCAAACCATATACATAGTCGACACTATCGCCGCCAAAATAAGTATCCCATAATAAGTGACAAGAACTATCAAACTTCGCCAATGAACTATTAGAGTCACCACGGCAGGAATCTTGATAACAATGTGGTGTCGGAATGAAAAATGATCCAGTACCGCCAGCAAGGTATAAATTACCCAATTTATCGCAAGTACAAGTTCTTGTTCCACCTGGGAAATATGTAGACCATATTAATTCACCTAAAGTATCAAAACGGGCAAAAAAGCCGCATGCAATCCTTGGTGGGAAAGTATCTTGATAACTACCTGGTGTTGCAATATTAGAATCGCTTTGAGTGCTCCCGCTTACATATAGCCTTCCACGGTTATCGCAGACTACACCTAAAAGTATATCGTAGTTAGTGCCTCCGAAATATGTACCCCATACCAATGCGCCAGTATTGTTGAATCTCGCAGCAAATCCATCATACCCACCGCCCAAGCTTGCCTGATGAGCACCAGGCGTAGCAATATTTGTTGTGCTTAGGGTCTCTCCGGCTACGAAAATATTACCTGCACTGTCGCATGTTATTCCATTGACCTGATCATAACTGCTCCCGCCATAGTATGTCGCCCAAAGCATTGCCGACCCTTCGTTATTCAGGGCACCGATAAAGCCGTCATATAGCCCTTGGTATATTGATTGATGCGCCCCAGCAGTTGCTATATTGGCTATGCTTGTGGTAAAACCACAAAAGTAAACAGTCCCATTTTGAGCCACTGAGATACCAGTACATTCATCTTCCCCTATTCCCCCAAAATACGTTCCCCATGCCAGCTCAGGGTCTATAACAAAGGTTGTTTTTGGAGTAACCGACATTTTAAAGCTCAGCGTGTTTTTGTTGCAGGCAAATGTTGCAGGCAGTTGCTGGCCGGTGGTGGGTACGTAGGCATAAAGGTTGCGCTCCGTAACGGAGCCCATTGGGGTTGTTATTTTTATATGGTCGGCGGTGGGTGCTATGTCCGTAGCGCCGTTGTATTTTATTTTAATGTCAGCCACGTTGCCACCGGGGTTTACTATAAAGTCATATTCCAGATGGTTGTTTTTAAAATAGAGCACCCAGTCTATGTGTGGGTATATATTCTTATATGTAACCCTGCCAAACGCCACCACTCTATTTGTGCTGTCGGTAGTGAGTGCAGTAGTGTAGTAGTTTTCGTAGTATGGTTGTTTTTCCGCCGGCTCTGGCAGTGCGCGGGTATTTGCGTGTTCGAGTTGCATATCCAGCCGGTACATTTCATACCGTAGGGGTGTGGTATCGGGTAGTTGCATTTGGCCATTTTTTAGCTGCCAGGCGTGTTTTTTGAGCGGGCGTGGGTTCAGCGGTTTGTAAAACTGGTAGTGGATTTGCCCTTGCCCTATAAAAGCTGTTATGCCCCTCGTTGTCGTTTTAAAGTCAATATCGGTGCGGTGTTTCCCATACTGGTCGGTTACCTGCCCCTTATTTTGGGTAAAGCATTGCGGTGCTGCTACCCGCTTGTGCGGTACCAGCCCCTGCGCCAGCAAGGCATGCGAAGAAATTAATAGTAAGATGGCAAATAACGTTTTCATTAGTATGAATGTATGATTTAATTTCAACTTTTCGGTAGTTCGAATGGCGATTTTTTGTATCGTTCGTCGCATTGATATTCATTTGTACACGTTAGCCTATTTCTACAGCGTCACCTACCTTCATGTTGTAGTAAATCATACATTTGTTGTATGCTGAAGTGGGCAAATAAAAATCCAGGAATTCTGCTGGCCGTTTTGCTGGCCATCACCTTTTTTGTGGCTGATGGCATTCATGTTATTAATTACCCGCCAAAGTCAATACACCAGTGGCGGCAGAGTGATTGCTGGGCCTATGCCCGAACCTACTTCGAAAAAAGCAATGGGCTTTTTTCGCCATCCACCTTTAACCTTGCGGGCATAGATGGCAAGGTAGCAAGCGAGTTCCCTATATTATACTACATCGCGGGCAACCTTTTCCACATAACCGGAGTTCATTATGCCATACTGCGCGGGCTTACCTTTTTATGTTATTTGTTGGGTATATATTATTTGTATAAATGCTTGCGCATCTGGATCAAAGACTCCCTCTTGGTCGTTTTTCCGTTGATAATCATGGCCACATCGCCATTTTATTTCTATTATGCACTTAATTTCCTGCCTAACGTTCCGGCGATAAGTTTTTCTTTTGCGGGCCTTTATTACTTCCTATGCTATGAGCAGACTTCGGAGCGCAGGCGATTGGTGGCGGGTACGCTGTTTTTTGTGCTGGCTACATTGTTAAAGCCTACCGATGGCAGCCTTACCTGGCTCGCCTACATGGGTGTTGCTGGTGTAAAAACACTGCAAGGCAAGGTAAGCCGAAAAATGCTGATGCGATTTATCATTGCTTCGGTGTTGATAACAGCCAGCATCTATGGCTGGTACAAGTATGTGAGTTGGTACAATGATAAAAACGAAAATCACCAAAACCTGCTTTCTATTTATCCTATTTGGATGATGATACAGCATGATATCGATTATGTTTTCAATGAGCGGATATTCGGGTTTTGGAGCGTGGTGTATCATCAGAAAATCATCCTGTATTTCCTTGGGCTCACTTTTCTGATATATGTTTTCAGGTGGGCCGTAATGGATCGTTTTCTGCGGCTTTATACCATTTTCCTTATCGTTGGTGCATTGGTCTATGATGTGCTTTGGTTCACTGCGTTCTCAGATCACGATTATTACCAGCTCATTAATGTAATACCATGCGTGTTCATTATTGCAAGCGTTATTGAGTGGTATCACCGGCGCATAGTACCGCGGCTACCGAAGGTGGTGCTTTATGGTATTGGGCTGTTGCTTGTGGCACTCTCCGCCATTGGCATACGGCAAAACAGGAACATCATGCACGACCGCTATACACAGGATATGTATGTGTACAAAACGCCTTATATTTATGAGGTAGAGCCCTATTTGCGTGAGTTAGGTATAACAAGAAAGGATATTATTGTCTCGGTACCTGACCCAAGCCCGAACATTACGCTGGCTGCTTATGGCAACAGGGGTTATTCTGAGTCGTTTAATGATGACAATTACGATATTAGATTGTTCAAAAAGAAAGGGGCCGATTTTCTCATTATCAATGATACAGCCTACCTCAGGAAGCCGCTTTACCAGCCTTATATGAAAAAGCTGATGGGCGTGTATAAAAATACGATTTATATATATGACATGAGGTAGCGGTTACAAAACCATTATCTTTTTCCATGTTCGTTAAAGCCATAAACTTTTATGTTATCGAACCATGTAATGCACCTGTTTCCGCCGTTCCAGAATCCGACCGCAACACTGTCAAAATGCTCCCCTTCTACATTCATAAAAATAGAGAGGTTCTTGGTTTCGTTATCCATCATAATCCGGTGAACCCGAATCATATTGCTTTTTTGTTTTTTGCCGCCTTCATAAGTGGTGATTAAAAACTGGGTCATGGCCCAGGTGTTGCCCTCCCGGTTCGTTGTTCTCACATCTGCTGTGGCTTCCAGCCACTGGGAATGGGGTGGTGGGCAGGCAAATCTCCGCTCTATTCCGAAGTGGGTGGACGTATCCAGTTCCAGCGACCGCAAACCGCCTATGGCATTTTTTACTATAGCTACAGTAGTGTCGCTTTCAAAATCGGTTTGCCACAGGAGCTTTTTATCTGCTTGTTCGCCTTCATATAGTTCTGTTTTGTCTTTGAGCAAAGCATAACTTTCCGGCACGTGCCAGCGACCTATTACCCTCCAGAAATATTCGCCTGTCATGTTCGTGTTATCATATAACCCGCCTTTGTGGCATTGGTGCAGGTACCACACATTTATATAAATGCAGAAAAGGAAGACCGGGGTGCAGACAGCAACCAGCCATTTTCGCGAAAGTACCACCTGGAGCAATGAAGCAATGGGAAATATTAGCACAGGATAGCTCTGTATCATGGCCCTGCCACCATACCACCAGATGCTCCAGCAGCATATTATGTAATAATTAATAAGGAAGAAGCTGATGATGGCTACCTTATTTTTCCCATTTATGAAAAAAGGAATCAAGCCCAAAAAGGCGAAAAACATCATAGGCGTGTAACGCAGCCAGCCCGTATTGTAGCTAAAAGTATAATCGTAGAAGTTAGGTGACTTGAAGTAGAGGTGCTGATCGCCATAGCTATAAACAATCCAGTGCCCGGAAGCGTACCTCCAATAGATGAACTGTATAGACACCACGACGGCTGCGCAGCCAATAGCTACAACAAGCACCCGGAAATGCCGGAACAATAATAACAACTGCTTTTTTACTGCCGCGGGTGACAACCCTTCCATCCCCCAAAGCAGCGGCAGCAGGCACCCTATCGCTTCGGTTGGTCGGGCGAGGGTGGCAAGGCCAATGAGTAATCCCACCCTTATTGCATACTTCAATTTAAAGGTTTCGTGCAGGTGTATGGTATTGAGCAACACGAACACATAAATGGTAAACAGCCATGTATGCGACATGCCAGCATCTATGACGGAGTAGTTCAGGTAATTGGTACCCAACAACAAGAGCAGCAAGGCCATAGCCACTACTTTATCTTCATAAAATTTAAGCAGCAACTTGCGCAGGTTCCAGAAACCGAGTAAGGCGATGAGGAAGCCTCCAAGTTGAATGGCTAATTCATAGGGCACCGAAAAGCCGTCGCGCGGGTACCCTGCCACCCCTGCCAGCAAATGGGCCGCGGTAAAAAAGGGAAGGTACATAACCGCCATTCCAGCTGAATACTTCATCACATAGTTCCCATCAGGCAGCTTGTAGCCCTGCTGGAAATCGGGAGTTGGGGAGTATCGATCAAATATTTTGTCTTTAAACCCCTGTTGCTTTATATCGTGGTAAATGAAAATGGAAGGCAGGTACCAATAGTAGCCTGATACATCGTATGCTATAACGGCCTCTGAGCCTATCTTGTTCCACCTCGGGTAGTAAATAAAACCGCTGTAGCCCATCACGGCCATGCAAAAAATACAAGCCCATAAGGAAAGTTTATTCGTAACCGTTTGTTGCATGGCTGGTGTAACGCTGAAAAAAGGCAAGTTAGTTGTTTTTGCAGAATTGCTTCACGACTTTTGAGTGCAGCCTTCAATTTGGTGTTTCGGCTATTAGAATGATTATTAGTTTGTGCGCCTAACGCGTTATGAAAAGTTAACTATGACCTCTTTCCATCGAAATCATGGATAATTTGCAAATTCATCGTATGTTTAGCTGTTTTTTGTGGCAGAATTGTCAGGGGATTGCTTTGCAAATAAATTATGGCTGGCGATTTCTTTATATTCTAAACAAACATTTCTAACTTCGCAATGAAATATTATATATCATGAAAAAAGTATTATTTTCCTCACTCCTTATCACGTTTCTATTCGGCTTCTCCCAAGGCATTCAGGCTCAGCTTATCAATACCGTTGCTGGTACTGGCTCGGCGGGTTATTCCGGCGATGGCGGTCTGGCAGTTGCGGGCAAGGTGAGCGGCACAATTGGTATTACCATTGATGCTTCTGGGAACGTTTATTTTGCTGATGCTAATAATAATTGTGTTCGTAAAATAAGTAGTGCAACTGGCATTATCACAACTGTTGCGGGCATAGGCACAGCTGGTTTTTCAGGCGATGGTGCTGCTGCTACGGCTGCCCAGCTGAATACACCAGCCGGTGTAGCGTTGGACGCTTCAGGAAATATATATATCTGCGACCAGCTCAACGAGCGTGTGCGTGTTGTGAATGCTTCAACAGGCATTATAACTACAGTTGCTGGTACAGGCACTGCTGCCTTTGGCGGCGATGGCAGTGCTGCTACGCTTGCAAACATCAATCGTCCATATTGTGTGGCTTTTGATGCAAGTGGCAACTTCTATATCGCTGACCGAAGCAACGACCGTGTAAGAAAAGTTACTATATCTACAGGCATCATCTCTACTTTCGTGGGTAGCGGCACCGTAGGCTTCACTGGCGACGGTGGTGCAGCAACTGCTGCAGACCTCAATAGGCCTGAGTTTTTGCTTTTTGATGCTTCAGGAAATTTATACATTACCGACAATGGTAACAACAGAATCAGGGTCGTAAACACATCGGGTGTAATTAATACTATCGCTGGTACTGGTGGTTCTACCTATGCTGGTGACGGCTCTCCCGCTACAGCTACAGGTATCAACAGCCCGGTAGCCCTTGCTTTCGATGCTTCTGGCAATTTGCTGGTGGCGGATGCAGGTAACAGCTGCATTCGTAAAATCACTTCTGGTATTATCACAACAGTTGCTGGTACTGGCACGGCGGGTTACACCGGCGAGTGCGGTGCACCAACTGCTACAGAGCTAAACCTGCCACAGGGTATTGCAGTGAGCAGCACTGGCGTTCTTTATATATCTGATGGTAACAACAACAGAGTAAGATCAATTACTCAGCCTTGCTCAGGGACTCCTGCTGCAGGAACAGCTATTGCAAGCGCAACAACCGGTTGTCCTTTGTATCCTGCAGTTGTTTCTTTAAATGGTGCATCGTCAGGTTGCTACTACGCTTACCAATGGCTGTCAAGTACCGATGGAACAACGTTTTCGGTGGTTTCAGGTGCCACCAACTCAAGTTATGCACCAACACTTACTACTTCTATTTATTTTAAATGCGTAGTGTCTTGTACCATTTCAAGCGCAGTTGATACTTCTACAGCAGTATTGTTAAACGTGAATCATTTGCTTGATCTTTCTCCAATCACTGGTAACACTAATGTTTGCCTTGCTTCCTCTTATAGTTATTCTGACACTGCTACTTCCGGCGGATGGAGCGCAACCAATTCATTGCTGACCATTGATGCATCGACCGGTATCGTAACTACAGGCACTATTACAGGTATTGACACCATATTATATAGCGCAACAAACGTTTGCGGTACTGCAAGAGATACAATCATTGTAACCATCAATCCATCGTCAACTCCTGCTGTTTCCGTTTCTGCATTCCCTGGTACATCGGTTTGCCATGGTTCTTCAGTTACTTATACAGCAGTTCCGGTTAATGGAGGTACCTCACCAAGCTACCAATGGTACGTTAATGGCATTTTTGCAGGTATTGGTTCTTCTCTTACCTATACTCCTTCTGATGGTGACACTATAACTTGCGTTATGGCTTCAAGCCTGCCTTGCCCTACAGCATCTACCGTTACAAATTATGTTGTAATGAGCGTGGTTTCGTTACTTACTCCTTCAATCGTAGTAACTGACGGTATCCTTGGCGACTCAGTTTGCCGTGGTATCCCTGTTACATTCAATACCATCATCACAAACGGCGGTTCTTCACCGAGCTACAGCTGGGCAGTAAATGGCGTGAGCTATGGCGCAGGCGCTTCTTATACTTACACACCAACAGATGGTGACGTTGTTTCCTGCACACTTACCAGCAGCTTTACTTGCGCGGCACCATCTACAGCAATCGATTCTGTAAAAATGACCGTAGATACAGTTGAGTTTCCAAGTATTGTTATTTCTGCAAATCCTGGCGACTCTTCCTGCTCTGGTTTCCCTGTTATCTTTAGCACTTCCACCCGCTACGGTGGTCTCACACCTTCTTTTTTATGGATAGAGAACGGCATCAACGTAGCTACTGGTCCTACCTATACTTATGTTCCCACTAATGGCGATAGTGTTCAGTGCGTACTTTTCAGCAGCGCTGCATGCCGTGCTACAGGCACTGACTCGGTTTACAGCAATGTGATACATATGTTTGTTGGCCCTTATGATACTATGTCGGCTACTATTGCTGCTCATCCGGGCACGTTGGTAGGTCTCGGCCAAAGAGATACTATTATTGCGACAGTATTTAACGGCGGTACAAGCACAACCTTCACGTGGTATAAGAATTCTATGTTAGTGCCAGGTGCAACTACAAATGTTTATATAACCGATACTCTGGCTGAAGGCGATGTTGTTTTTTGTAGAGTACATGGCAGCAACCCTTGCTCTACTCCGGCTGTGCTGAACACGAACTCATTGTTGTTCCACATTATTTCTGGTGTGCAGCAAGTAGCGGCTTCAGGCATGAACCTCATACTCACTCCCAACCCTAACAGGGGTACGTTGAAAATAGATGGTGATGTTGCAGGTACTGAAGATAAAGCCAGCATTCAGGTTACCAATGTAGTTGGCGATGTGGTTTACACTTCTTCAGCCGCTATTGTTAATGGCCGCGTCTCTAAAGAAATTGCCCTTGATAACCAACTGGCTAATGGCGTTTACCTCCTGCAGGTAAGCACTAACACCAGCCGCAAGGTGATCAGGTTCACATTGGATAAATAAGTTTTGGTCGAAAGACTTATAATAAGAAAACCCATCCGCTCTGCAACGGATGGGTTTTTGCTTTTTCAGAATGTAGAAAAAAAGCTACATTCGGGTATCATAGGCTGCTTAGGGCAGTTTCTATTCGCTTGATGGTTTCTTCTTTTCCTATTATTTCCGCAATATGGAACACACCCGGGCCAAATTTACCGCCAACCAGCATAATACGCAATGGCAGCATGATATCTCCTTTTTTAAGGCTATACTTGGTAAGGTAATCCGTCACGCTCGCTTCAATCGTTGTATCTATCCATTCAGTTACTTGTTGAAGGTGGGTAACCCAATCAGCAAAAAAGAGTTTTTTGTTGTCGTTCCACTTTTCCTTTATGGCCGGTAAGTCAATAGCTTCAGGTGTTTGAAAGAAAAACTGCCCCTGCGCCCAGAAATCGGAAAGCAAAGTGCACCTGTCCTTGATTAGTGCTATTACCTTGAGCAGTACATCAGGTGCCGGGGTAATGCCGTGCTGCTGAATATAAGGCAGCGCCAGCGTGGCAAGCGTTTCGTTATCTGTTAATTGTATATATTGATTATTGAACCATTTTGCTTTTTCAAAGTCGAACTTAGCTCCGCCCTTGTGGACGCGCTCTATCGAGAATTTTTGTACAAGTTCATCGAGGCTAAAGATCTCCTGGCCGGTGCCATCGTTCCAGCCAAGCATAGCGAGCATGTTGACGAATGCCTGTGGCATAAAACCCAGTTCGCGGAAGCCTGTAGTTGTTTCGTTCTTAGCAGGGTCATACCAGTTCATTGCAAATACCGGGAACCCGAGCCTGTCGCCGTCGCGCTTGCTCAGTTTGCCGTTGCCATCTGGCTTTAAGATGAGTGGGAGGTGGGCCCATTTGGGCATATCTTCCTTCCAGCCCAGGTAGTCCCAAAGCAGCAGGTGTACCGGTGCACTTGGCAGCCATTCCTCGCCCCTGAAGGCATGGGTTATCTTCATGAGGTAATCATCTACAACCACCGCAAGGTGATAGGTAGGCATACCATCGGCTTTTAAAAGCACTTTATCATCTACAAGGTTGCTGTCGAAATGAATTTCACCACGTATCATGTCATGACATACGATGGTCTCATTTTCAGGCATTTTTATACGTATCACGTGGGGCGTGCCGGCTTCCAGGAGACTTTTTACTTCGTCTACAGGCAAAGTGAGCGAGTTACGCATGTGTTTGCGCGTAGTTCGGTCGTACTGCACGGTTGAGTGCTCGTCCACCCTATGCTTGCTGCGCATTTCTTCAAGGTCGGCCGGAGTATCAAATGCATAGTATGCGTGGCCAGAAGCTACAAGCTGCCGGGCGTATGCGCCATAACTTGCCTTGCGTTCGCTTTGCCTGTAAGGTGCAAATGGTCCGCCTTTTACGGTACTTTCGTCAGGTATAAGGCCACACCACAGCAGGCATTCATATATATATTCTTCAGCGCCTTTTACAAAGCGGGTTTGGTCGGTATCTTCAATACGCAGGATAAAATCTCCGTTGTGCTGGCGTGCAAATAGATAGTTATATAATACGGTGCGCACACCCCCGAGGTGTAGCCCTCCGGTAGGGCTCGGTGCAAAGCGCACCCTTACTCTCTTGTCCATACCGCAAAGATAGGTTTTCAAAAAGAAATGAACAGATTGCCGCCGGGATAAACTTGTTGAAAAAATGAACTAAACACCGCAAAAGAACCTTTGTAATTTTATTGCAATATTTAATTGTAATTCCCTATCCGGTGGCATGATTTTTTATACTTATATCCTGTTTGCCGAATGGCTACAGTGAAAGTGTCCTTGGGTTTTGGGCGAAGAAAGGTTATTTGGGCATGTCGGGCCCTATACTTGTAAAAAAGCGTGTAAGATGGGATAGTGTAAAATGAAAAAACGATATTTTATCCACTCTATGCGTTTAGCACCATAAATTCTTTTTCGGGACTGAAGAATTGTTGCCTACTCGTTTTAAATTGAAAGCATTGCGAGAACTTTCAATATTACTTTGAGTTGATTTATTTGTTTAAATTGAAACGCTGGGTTGGTAATTAAATTAATTTTATCTAACTTTAGCCCAAATTTTCGCTAGTTACGTAAGATCCCTAAAAAAAGTATTAAACCAACCCGGTTATGAAGAAAATCTATCTATTCCTTGTCCTGTCGCTGCTAAGTGTTGCTGGCTTTGCTCAGCATACCCCTACGTGTAACCCCACGTCATCTTCCTGGTATTCGGAGGGGTCTTATTCCGAGGGCGTGAATAATTTTGCCATATATGGATACAATTGTTCAAACCTGATTGACAACGGGCTTACATCTTCACCGCTCATCAATACATCAACGGGATACGTTGACCGGCATAGTTCGGTTGGTACGGTCAATCTGCAGCAGGGCGGGGTTTATAGTACTTCATTCCAGTGGGGGAGTGCATCTTCTTACCAGATTGCTCAGGTTTGGATAGATTTTAACGATGATGGTACCTTTGCGACAAGTGAAGAAGTGACTGCTCCCGTTGGCTACAGTACTTCGTCGACTGCAAACCCGACCGTAACAAACATCACTATTCCTTCTGGTGCAACAACAGGCGTTCACTACTTACGTATGCGTGGTATTTGGGAGCAAATTTCGACTGACCTTGGTGGTTATGCTCCTTCTCATCTTTCTCCGTGTAATTTCAACTACGGCAGCAGCAACCCTAATTATTGGAGTGGTAGTTGTGCCGATTATTATTGTAACATCGTTTCTTCTTCAACATGTAGTGGAACCGTTACAGCTGGTACAGCGGTCACTAACATACCTTCAGTTTGCCCCAGCGGATCTTTTACTTTAAGTCTTTCATGCGGCGCAACTACAGCAACCGGTATTACTTACCAGTGGCAATCATCAACTGATACTACTACATGGGTGAACATTTCCGGTGCAACGGCCTCAACTTATACAACTACTGAAAGTGTAACTTCTTATTACAGGTGTTACCTCGTTTGTACATCCAGCGGAACATCTGACACATCAGTAAAAGTTACTGAAAACTATTTGTCGGTTTGTTATTGTACACCAAGCTACTACGACGGCGGTTATGCCTGCTCTGATGGTATGGACATTTCTGAGCTCGACCTCAATGGTGAGTCAAGTACAAGCATCACAGATACACGCAGCTGCGATGGTACTGGTTACGAAGACCAGACCTCCCTTTCAGTAACTCTGGAGCAGGGCTTTTCATACGTTGCAACAATAACCGTAGGAAGCTACTTCTATAATATAAATACGCAAGCGTGGATAGACTATAATGATAATGGTACATTTGAGAGTAGTGAAAGCATTGGTGGTGCCAATGGATGGACTTCTTCTACCAATGTTACTTATACTATTCCTGTAACTGCAACAACCGGCTCACACAGAATGAGGGTTGGTGTTTGCTATGCATCATTTGGTGGTGGCTCATCACCTTATATGGATCCTTGCGCATCCGGCTATTATTATGGTGAAACGAGGGATTATACGGTTAACATCATACCGCTTCCTGCATGTACGAGTATAGCTTCTGGCGGTACAGCATCATCAAGCGTGGCTACAGCCTGCCCTTCACAAACAATCACACTTAACCTCACGGGTTATACAATTGCTGGTGGTATTACCTTCCAATGGCAATCATCGGCGGATAGCACTACCTGGACTGATATCTCAGGCGCTACCACGCTTCCTTACTCTACTACTGAGTCGGCAGCCACTTACTTCCGTTGTAAAGTGATATGCTCTGCAACAAGTTCGGTAGCAATTTCAGTACCTGTTAAAGTAAATTATATCAGTCTTTGTTATTGTACGCCGAGTTACTATGATGCATCTGCAGCATGTAGCTCCTACGGTTACAGTATTTCTTCTTTTACTGTTTCAGGTGAAAGTAGTACAAGCATCAGCGACTATTCGTCTTGCGATGGAACAGGTTACCTCGATCAAACAGGTCTGTCTGTGACATTTGAGCAGAGTTATATTTATAGTGCGGCAGTATCGAACGGTTATGCGTACTTCTCTGTTCAGACCTGGATAGACTTTAATGACAATGGTACATTCGAAACATCAGAAACGGTTGGTGGAGATAACAGTTATTATTATTCTACCTCTTACAATATTACAATTCCTATTACCGCCACTGTTGGCAGCCATCGTATGAGGGTTGCTACTGAATACACTGGTTCCGCTCCGGCTTATCCTTCAATGGACCCATGTATCAGCTACGGATACTATTATGGTGAGGTAAGAGATTACACAGCTAATATTATTGCGTTGCCAGCATGCACTGGTACGCCATCAGCTGGTACTGCAAGCTCATCAATCGCAACTGCTTGTCCTTCTCAGCCAATCACGCTCAATCTTACAGGCTTTACGGTTTCAGGTAGTCTTAGTTTCCAGTGGCAGTCGTCAACAGACAGCGCGACCTGGACAAGCATTTCCGGTGCTACGACAGTTCCATATGTTACCAGTGAGTCTTCTACATTGTACTATCGTTGTGTAGTTACCTGTACTGCGTCTGGTCTTTCGTCTAACTCCACTGCGGCACTTGTAAATTATATATCAGTTTGTTATTGTACACCAAGTTACTACGATGGAACATATGCATGTAGCGATGGTATGGACATATCAGAACTTGACATCAATGGCGAGTCAGGAACAGCGATCAATGATGTAGCTGCTTGCGATGGAACTGGTTATGAGGACAGAACTGGTCTTTCAGCAAGTCTCATGCAGGGAACGACCTATGTAGCTACTATATATGTAGGCAGCTACTTCTACAATATTAATACAGAATCCTGGATTGACTTTAACGATAATGGAACCTTTGAAACCAGCGAATTCGTTGGTGGTGCTAACGGCTGGTCCTACAGCACAAATTATAACATTGCAGTGCCAGTAACGGCTGCAACCGGGCACCACAGAATGAGGGTTGCCGTTTGCTATGCGAGCTTCGGCGGTGGTACCTCACCAACAATGGATCCATGCGCTTCAGGTTATTACTATGGTGAAACACGTGACTACACGGTTAATATCATAGCATTGCCACCATGTAGTGGTACCCCAACAGCCGGCACGGCATCAGCTGATGTATTTACAGCTTGTTCCGGTGAAAACATTACGCTGAATCTAACTGGCTTTACCACGGCAGGTGCACTTGCTTTTCAATGGCAGTCTTCAGCAGATAGCGCTACGTGGACAAATATCTCAGGTGCCACTGCTATTCCTTATATCACTACCGAATCTACCGCAACTTATTACCGTTGCGTAGTTACCTGTACTGCGTCAGGTCTTTCTGCTAACTCAAACGGAGTAAAGGTTAATTACTTCTCTGCTTGTTATTGCGTTCCTTCCTTCTACTATGCAGGTCTTTCCTGCTCAGAGTATAGCTTTGCTATAGGCAGTGTATATTCTGTGGGTGAGTCAGGAACCACTCTTAATGATGCGGCTGCATGTACTGGTGCTGGCTATCAGGACAGAACAGGTTGCACAGTTAGTTATATGCAAGGCAATAGCTATACTGCTACTGTAACTTCCGATGTAGGTACTTCTTCGAGTAGTTATACTTTAACCAACGAATTCTGGATAGATTTCAACGATGATGGTAATTTCGATGCAAGTGAAATTATTGGTGGTCTTTCGAGCTACTCTGGGTTACCAGCAGTTGGAAATACGCCACTCACTATTCCATTAACTGCTACTACAGGTACACACAGAATGAGGGTTGTTCAGCTATATGCGTCATATGGTGTAACCTATCCTTCTATATCTTCGTGCCCTACAGGTTCTTATCCTTATTATTATGGTGAGGCCCGCGACTATACAGTTACAATTGGTCCTGTTCCTCCTTGTACGGGAAGACCAACTGCCGGAACAGCGAATGCTCCTGGTATTTCTTGTTCAGGTTCCAGCATGGATCTTTACCTTACTGGTTCTACAGTTGCCGGAAGCCTCGCTTACCAATGGGAGATTTCTTCTGACAGCGTTTCCTGGTCTGATATTAGTGGTGCCACAACTTTAGATTATACTACAAGTATTTCGGCTTCCGAATATTTCCGTTGTATTGTTACGTGTACTGCGAGCAGTCAGTCAGATACAACCCACTTCGTTTATGTACTCTATCGTTCTACTTGTCCTTGTACTCCAACATATGAATTCTCACCGGCAACCACTTATGCAATGGCGAATTTCTCCCTTGTTGGTTATAGCGGTTCTAATATCAATGATGATGGACCTACTACTATACCTACAAGTGGTTATGAAGACCGAACTTCTATCCGCGTTAATTTACAACAAGGTGGTTCTTATTCTGGTACAATTACCTATAACTCGCCAAGCTATGGATATGAAAACATAGTATGGATTGACTTTGATGATGACGGTACTTTCGCTTCATCTGAAGAAGTGACAGCTGTTATTGGCAGCGGTGGATATTCTTCGGTTTCATCAAATACATTCACACTCAATGTGCCAATTGCTGCAACTGCAGGTGTGCATATGATGCGTGTCCGTAACATAAAAAATTATAGTTCTTCAACTGATGCGGATATTGACCCATGTAACTATTACTACTCCGGTAGCTACTATTATTATGGATTAACAAGAGATTATACAGTTAACATCATTCCATTGCCACCATGTTCTGGTACACCCACAGCGGGTACATCTTACTCAAGTGTGGGTACCGCAATGTCATGTTCTACTTTTAGCGTGTCTCTTTCAGGTTACACTTCTGCCGGCAGCCTTGGTTTCCAATGGCAGACCTCGGCCGATAGTTCGACATGGACTGATATTTCAGGTGCAACAAGCACAGCAATTTCTGTTTCGGAAACAGCAACAACTTACTTCCGTTGCGTTGTAACGTGTACAGCATCTGGCCTTTCTGCTAACTCTACTGTGACCAAGGTGGGCTACATACCTGTTTGCTATTGCACAGTAAGCTTCTATTACGCAGGTACTTCTTGCAGCTATTATACATTCGCACTTGGTAGTGTGGTTTCTAATGGTGAGTCAGGAACAGTACTTGACGATACTGCAGTTTGCACGGGCCGTGGTTATCAGGACCGTACTGCATTGTCAGTCACCTACATGCAGGGTTCTTCCTACAATGCTACCATTACTTCTTGCACAGGGTCATCAGGATCAAGTTACACTTTGAGCAATCAGGTTTGGATTGACTTTAATGACGATGGCAACTTTGATGGCTCTGAAGTCGTAGGTGGTGCTGCCAGTTATTCCGGATATCCGGCAGTTACAACCGACG
>CAILMA010000753.1 GCA_903835145.1 uncultured Bacteroidota bacterium | reverse complement strand
TTACCAATGCCCGCCACTATGCGGCACTCACCGATGTGCTCACCAGCCTCCACGAGATTAAGGACGGCCTGGACAGCAACTTGCCCGGCGACCTGCTCGCACTCGATATCCGCCACTGCCTCCATGCCCTCGGTGAAATCACCGGTCAAGTAACCAATGAGGATAAACTGGATTATATCTTTAGTAAGTTTTGTATCGGGAAGTAGGGTGCGATGCCTTGTTTGCCTGAATCCATTCACATAGTTAGTGAAACAATAACCTAACTTATCTACCCGACCACGATCATCAACCTCCCCCTTTCCATTTTTTGAAATTTTATCCTACATTTTTGAATTTAGCTTACTTTTGCGCACTAAAATTACCAGTAACCACTTATATATATGGGCAGGATATTTGAAGTTAGGAAATCAACTATGTTCGCGCGGTATGACCGCATGGCAAAACAGTTTAGCCGGGTAGGCAAGGAAATAGCGATAGCGGTAAAGAAAGGTGGTCCTGACCCGAATACAAACCCTATGTTGCGCAGGGTAATGCAGAATGCGAAGTCGTTCAATATGCCGAAGGACAGGATTGAGGCTGCGATTAAGAATGCAATGGGTAAGGATACCAGCAACTATGATGAGGTACTTTATGAGGGCTATGCGCCACACGGGGTGGCTGTACTTGTAGTTACGGCTACTGATAATACTACAAGAACGGTTGCGAATGTGCGCTCCCACTTTAACAAGGGCGGCGGCTCACCGGGTAACAGTGGTTCGGTGGTGTTCCTGTTCAAACAGCTGGGTGTTTTTAAGCTTAATGCAGAAGGTCTTGACCTCGATGAACTGGAGCTTGACCTGATAGATTTTGGTCTGGAAGAGGTGGGTGAAGATTCTGAGGGTAATGTTATTATCCGTTGCGGATTTACTGATTTTGGTAATATGCAGAAAGCACTTGAAGATAAGGGCCTTACCCCTAAATCATCGGAAATTGAGTGGTTGCCACTTAATACGGTTGCGGTAACAGAAGAGCAGTCAGAAGATGTATTTAAACTGATTGAGCGCCTGGAGCAGGATGATGACGTTCAGCATGTGTTTCACAATATGGGATAATCGATTAATAGTGATATTTACGAGCCCGGCAGCGCAAACTGCCGGGCTCGTTTTCTTTGGGCACCAGACATAAAAAAAGCTGCCAGTGTTGCCGGCAGCCTGTATTAGTATTTTTTTTGACGCTGAAGTTTTTTGTTACTGGTAGTAACAGATGATTAATTCAGGTGCAATTTGTCTTTTTTAGCGAGCAGCTGCTCTACAGTTTCCTGGTACATTTCATCAGGTACGCAGCAGTCAACCGGGCATACAGCAGCGCATTGCGGCTCGTCGTGGAAGCCCTGGCACTCTGTGCATTTGTTAGGTGTGATGTAGTACACATCAACAGCAATTGGTTCGTGAGGGGTGTCAGCATCTGTGCTTGAGCCATCCATCAGGGTAAAAGAACCTTTTACAGTGGTGCCATCGGCAATAGCCCATTCAACACCGCCTTCATAAATCGCATTATTCGGGCATTCTGGTTCGCAGGCGCCGCAATTGATACACTCTTCAGTTATTTTTATAGCCATCGTGAGTTGTGTTTAGTAATTTATTTACGGACAAAGTTATAAATTAGGTACGAAAAGAGGGAATGCCCTGCAAAAAATTATTAAAAAATTTATGGCGCGGACATCAGTGGAAAAAATGGGGCTCAGAATGCACTTCTATTCATTTCCCGGTTGTTCCCGGAGTATGGTTTTGGCGTCAATATTATTGTGAGAAAGTTCTATGTGTTACATTGCATTTTAATTTTTTGCCATAAATTTGTAAAATGCAATTTTCGCCTGTAAACATTGAAGGCGTTTGATTTCTTTAGCGAATAAAGTTATAATTTTACCAAAAAGTGAGGCGTGTTTAAGCGGACCATCAATGGCAAATTCCACTGAAATAAAAGAGTTTGACGTTATTATACTGGGTGCAGGCCCGGGAGGGTGCACGAGTGCGCTTACGCTCAGGAATTCGGGGCTCCGTGTGGCGATGATTGATAAAAGTTCGTTCCCGCGGGATAAGGTATGTGGTGAGCTTATGGCCCGCAAGACTGTGGTGACACTGGAAAGTGTGCTGCCCGGATTTGAAAAAGAGTTTAAGAACTTTGAGATGACCCGAGTGCTGAAGCACACCAGGGTGCATTTTAAGGGCAAGGTTTTACAGTTCGACTGGGTGTCGGAGTCCTACACTTGTCCACGCATAGAGTTTGACAATTACATGCTGAACCTTGTGAAGTCGAGCACAAATACCAGCGTATTTACAGCTACTGTGCCAGATGTGCTCACCCGCGATGCCGATGGTGTTACGCTTACCATAAAGAACAGCAACGTAGTATTTAAGTCTAAAATGCTGATAGGTGCGGATGGAGCCAATTCTATTGTGGCGCGGCAGTTTGCAGATAAAACCATAAACCGAGACCACTATCTCGGCTCAGTGCGGGCATACTACAGCAATATAAAGGATATGGATAGCACCGTTTCTGAGGTGTTTTTTAATACCCGTTTTCAGTTCAACTATTTGTGGGTTTTTCCGGTACGGGGCAATCAGGCCAATGTTGGGTTTGGGATGGTTTCAAGCGACATATCGAAGCAGAAAATAAACCTTAAAGATGCTTTTTACGAGCATTTTAAGCTGTCTCCCGATCTCGGTGATCGCTTCCATGATGCTACGCAGGTAACACCGCTTGAGGGTTTCGGGGTGCCGCTTGGGTCAAGTGTGGGCACTACATCGGGAGACCGTTTTGTGCTTGTAGGCGATGCAGCATCGCTCTCCAATCCGCTTTCCGGTACCGGGATGGGCAATGCAGTTATTAGCGGTAAACTTGCTGCAGAGCAGGCTATGAAATGCTTTAAAAAGAATGACTTCAGCGGTGAACACATGAAACTGTATGATGATTCTATACAGAAAGCGATTATTAATGACCTCATGGCCAGCTTTAGGATGCAAAAATTAATTTCAAAAATGCCCTTCATGCTTGATATAGTGTTCTGGCTTGGAAAATATGACCGGGTTAAAAAGTATATACAAAGCGTAGCATGACCTGCCAGTTGCGGTTAAAGAAAATATCACTTATTCAGTTTCGTAACTACACATCACCTGTGTTTAGCTTTGCCATGCCGGTCACCTGCATTACCGGTGCCAATGGCAGCGGCAAAACCAATTTGCTGGATGCTGTGTACTACCTGTGCTATACCAAGAGTTACTTTAGTGCCTACCAGCAAAACAGCGTGCAGGCCGGCAAGGATGGCTTCAGGGTTACCGGGCTTTTTGAGCATGAGGGCGCTGATGAAACGATAAGCTGCAAGTGGAAGGCCGCAAAGAAGGAAGTGTTTAAGAATGAGGTACTCTACGAAAAATTTACAGATCATATAGGGCGTTACTCCGCTGTAATGATAGCACCTGATGATACGGAGCTGATAAATGGCGGTAGCGAGCCACGCCGGCGCTGGGTGGATAGCATACTTAGCCAGGTTGATAAAGAGTATCTGGAGCGCCTGATGCACTACCAGCGCATTTTGCTGCAACGCAACGCGTGGCTGAAAATGCAGGCCTTTAAGCCTGCGCCTGATTTTACTGAACTTGAATATTACAACGGACAGCTCACCCATGATGGGGAGTACATTTTTAAGTTGCGCCAGGCGTTTTTGACTGATTTTTTGCCGTTGCTGGCCAGCTACTATGAGCGACTCTCTGGCGGGAAAGAAAATATAGAAGTCAACTACAATTCTGACCTGCTGCAAAGGTCGTTTACTGACTGGCTGAATGGTGGACTGGAGCAGGACCTGCGCACACAGCGCACGCTGCGCGGTATTCATAAAGACGACTGGGAATACCAGCTCAAGGGGATGTCGCTGAAACAGTTTGGCTCGCAGGGACAAAAGAAGAGTTTTTTGTTTGCGCTAAAGTTGGCACAGTATGCCTACCTCGTGGGCAGGCTGGGACACAAGCCTATTTTGCTGCTTGATGATATTTTTGAGAAGCTGGACCAGGAGCGCATGGAGGCCTTACTGAGGATAATCCGCACGCCGGACTTTGGACAGGTAATACTTACCGATACCCATCCGGCACGAATAAGTCAGGCCTTTGGCAGTGATGCCGAGGTGGGCTTTATTTACCTCGATGCCGTTTAAGGCGATTTCGTTCAATTATGGCGGAATACAGTAGGGCCTGACTGCGCAGGCCTTTGAGCTTACTTAAGCCTACCTCACAACCGTTACGTCACCCTTCAGCTGGATTTGATTTTTGGCAGAGTAGATACAATTCACGGTAGCATTGTAGTAGTACGTGCCTATATCAACAGGTGTACCATTGTAGGTGCCATCCCAGCTCTGGTTCTCTCCGGTAGCATGGAAGATAACGACGCCCCAGCGGTCGAAAATGGTGAAGTCGTCCACCACGTAATCGGCAGATTTTAAGATCCTCAAGACGTCGTTTTTACCGTCACCATTCGGGGTAAAGGCACTTGGCACTGTTACGGTACCAAGGCAGCATGATTTCACTTTTACATCCACTTCTTCCTTGGG
>CAILMA010000752.1 GCA_903835145.1 uncultured Bacteroidota bacterium | reverse complement strand
ATAAAAGATTATAAGGAAAAAGCGTACCAAGGAGATGTTTTACTACAAAGTGTAAAAAACGACCTTAAGAATGGATTTAACCCCAGTAACCCTGAAGCTTTTTTAGTCAAATTTACCCAGGAGAATATTATGCTCTCTGATGCTGTCGATAAATATTTGGAAGATCTGAAAACTTATGCCAGACCAAAAACTGTGCAGAGTTACCAAAGTAAATTACGTTACCTGATCGAAGCATACCCCAAAAAACAAGTTAAGAGTTTTTCGATCAATGACATAGAAACCTATATTCATAATAAAATACACAAAGCTGAACCAGCGAAGATATTCATGTATAATAAGAGTGTCCAACTCGAAAAATCTATTCCGTGGACACACAATACAGTTAGATCGGCAAAAGGTGTTTTTCGAGCTTTTTTTCAATGGTGCATCACCAACAAATACTACACTGGCAAAAACCCATCAGCCAAATTAGAATCAAAAAAACTAAGAAGTGAAGTCGAGGCTAAGCCCAGACATATACCGTTTACTAAGGAAGATGTCAGCAAGGTCATGGAATATTTAGATGGAAATGATAAGCTCACAGCATTCTTTTGCAGGTTCATAAATTCTACCTGCCTTCGTCCTGGCGAAGTGAGTAAATTGAAAATTAAAGATATTGACTTTTTAAACGAACAAATTATCGTGCCGCTGTCGGTCACCAAAAACACAAAAAAAGCTACCATTGACAGAATCAATATTGAACCAAACCTTTTTAAAGAATTCACACGATTAGAATTCGAAAAATACCCGAAGGATTATTTTATAACGTCAAATTCTGAAACAATAGTTGGAACAACCTCAATTGGCAGCAATACAGCATACAAACGTTTCGTTAAAGCATTAAAGGCATTGGGATTGCAGGGTAAGGGATATACACTTTATTCATTCAAGCATTATACAAACATCCAAAGACTTAATGCAGGATGGAGCATTTCTGAGATAATGAAAGCAAATAGGCATAGCAGTGTGTCTATGACAGACAAATACCTAAGGCAGATCAACCGTGATACCGATATCAGCAAAAAGGCGGTTCCTGCGATATAGCACTTATTTAATTAACGGAGGCGATGTATAGAACATTAATTAAATAGTTAGTGACATTAATGGTAAATGAATCGGATAACTTTACAAACAACAAAAACAAGCCTCTGGCTAACATGAAGAAGTTACCCATCTTACTAACCCTACTCTGCTCCTTCACCATTTCCCATTCCCAGGAATCAATAAACATTGATGGCGTTGATTGTGACATTCATGGCAGCGCACACCCTGAAAGACCAGAATACCAACTTAACGAACAAAAGAACCGCTACCACCTTCCGACAAAAAGCGATTACGACAACACCATCACCCTGAACCAACTGATGACCAGCAATGATGAGGATGCATTCCCCATCAACAAAGCTGTTATCATCACTGGTTATGTGTTCAATGTAAAGATGGGTGGTGTCGAAACATGTAACTGCAAGACCAAGGATGCTGCTTATCGAGATACCCATATTGAGCTTACTCCTGACGATCAACACACATCTCCTGAGTATCGGGTCATCGTGGAAGTAACGCCCAGGATTCGGGCTATAATGGCTGCAAAGGGCATTGATTGGTCAACGAAAACATTGAAGGAGACATTGATCGGACATAAGGTTAAGATCTCAGGATGGCTGTTCTATGATGCGGAGCATAAGAGCCAGGCGTATGCAAACAATCCTGGCAATGAAAGGGACTGGAGAGCCAGTTGTTGGGAGATACATCCGATAACATATATAAAGGTGCTGGATTGATATGT
>CAILMA010000751.1 GCA_903835145.1 uncultured Bacteroidota bacterium | reverse complement strand
TGTCTTCATAACCACCACCGGTACTTACGCAGGCAGCCGAGTCATTGAGTTCGGTAGAAGAAACACCAACAATGCGAAACCTTGAGATACCGGCACAAGAGGCACTTGTTCCGCAGTTTACTGATATATAGGGTGTGCAATAGCTGCCCATGCCATAGGTAACCGTTACAGAAATAGAATTCGCTGGGGCGCTGGCGCAACTCACAACACAACGGTAGTAAGTTGTAGCTGACTCTGTTGTTGCATAAGGGAATGATGTAGCACCAACAATATTAGACCATGTTGTGCCATCGGGTGCCGACTGCCATTGATAAGTAAGCCCGCTGGCAACAGTTGAACCACTTAAGCTAAGCGTAAATGAAGTTGATGTGCTGCTTACAGAGCCAAGAGTAGAAGTTGCCGTACCTGCAGTTGGTGTGCCAGAGCACGAAGCCGATACTTTACGAACACGGTAGTTGAAATTATCAGCTATGTATAAATTACCTGCGCCATCACTTGTTGAGCCAGTAGGCAGGTTGAGTTCTGCTGAAGTTGCAGCACCCGCATCACCGGAGTAGCCGCCTGTGCCGTTACCTGCAACAGTTGAAATTGTTCCGGCTGGAATTACTTTTCTGATACGGTTGTTGAACTGGTCAGATATATATACATTGCCACCGGCATCAACTGAAACATTAATAGGTAAATAAAGTGATGCAGAAACAGCAGCACCGCCATCACCAGAAAAACTTGTTCCACCATTTCCCGCAAAAGTTGTCATGATACCTAAAGTGCTTATTTTCCTTACCCTTCCGTTATTAGGGTCTGCTATATAAACATTGCCTGCTGCGTCAGCTGCAAGACCGGTTGCCGAGTTAATAGATGCCAGCGTTGCCGCACCACCATCACCCGAATAGCCAGATGTTCCATTTCCTCCATAGGTTGTAATTACACCCGCCGAAGTCACTTTACGAACAACATAGTTGCCCTGATCAAGAATGTATAATGTGCCCGCAGGAGTAACTGCAACAGCTATCGGCTGATTGAGCATGGCCGAAGTAGCCAAACCACCGTCGCCACCATAACCAGCACCGGCACTGAAATTTCCGGCAACGGTTGAAATAGTACCTGAAGGAGTTACTTTCCTGATTACGTTATTGCCAAAATCAGCGATGTATAAGTTCCCTGATGCATCTATCGCAATCCCCGCAGGGTTGTTCAAAGTTGCATCGGTTGCGGCACCACCGTCTCCGGAATAGCCACTCCCAGCAGAGCTACCCGCTACGGTTGTAATAGTACCACCTGAGGTTATTTTTCTTACCACATTGTCTGTGTTATCCACAATGTAAATATTACCCGATGCATCAGAAATGATACCGGCTACGTTGTTGATAGCTGCAGCTACGGCGGAGCCGCCATCACCAGTGTAGCCAGGGGCACCGACACCCGCTACTGTACTGATAGTTTGTGCATGGATTACCGCTGTGAATGCCGAAACAGCAATAGCTACCAGAAGGGTGGCAAGGAATTTCATTGATTTTTTCATAACTTTTGTATGATATTAATGAACAATAGCAATTGGTGAACCCTATTCAGGTTCCCCAATTAACCCTCAAATATATGTTAATTCAGGAGTAACTACATCATATTTTCTTTCTTTTTTACTAACCTTTTGGAGGATATTACCTGTTAGTTAAAGAATTTTGGACTTATTCTTTTGGAATAACGAATTTATTACATTGAATATGTCTTATTGTAAATTTTCAAATTGAAAATGCAATGCTGTCAATACAAGCCACGTGATCTTTTCGCAAACATTTCAAATGTTATTGCACCAGAAGTAAATGGAACGAAGGCTATTTATTTTGTGAAATTTTAGGCTTAAAAGCAGAGTAAATTAGTTCATCTTTACAAATGAAAACCGATAGGCAAGACCCACTGTAAACAAATATTCGGCACCGATAGCGGTGCCATTTACGTACTGGTAAATTGGGATTTCAGTAAGTCCGTATACAGAGAATTTCTTATAGCTGTAGTTGATTTGTGGTGCAAGTATGATCTTTTTGCCTCCAGTAGAGGTGATGTCCAGATTATATACAGCAACCATGTCTATGTTGTTGTTTGTCTGCATCTTATCTACAAACTCACCCTTTAGTTGCAGCGTGAGTCCTATTTTCTTCAACACTGTTGTTCCGGCAAACAGACTCAGACTGGCGTAGTCTCCGAATTTTTCACCAAGCGGATTCCAACCCTTGTGGATATAAACAAAATTCGAAAAAAATCTGAGCTTTTTTAATGGGTAACCCCGGTAAGCAAACCCATACAAGATCACATCCTGAGAGCCTGTAGTTGGCATCACGGCAGGGGCTTGGGTCGTATAATATTTCTTACCGGTACCCGGGTCTACATACACTACCGAAGAATCCCAATATTTGCCAACAGGTATTTTATACCCAAGCCCAATGGTTACCTCTGTTCGGGTCTTTTCAGTGTTATGGTTATAAACATCATATCTTGGGAAGATGATCAAATCGCCTATTCCCTTATTCGTTTCGTTCGGCTGGCTATTGCCGAGCGGCACCTGTGTCTTATTGAAATAATAACCTGACTCTATGGAGAGGGTAAAATCCTTAGTGATGCCGTAGGCAAAACGGCTGTAGAGGTATTTAGTGTGGTAATTATTCAGGAAATTCATTGCCGGTTTATCACCGGTAAGAAATTTATTAGAATTGATGTATTGGTAGCTTGTTGATAGCTCAGCCTGCCTGTCCAGCAGCACACCCTGAGACGTACCACCCGCAATAGGGCTGCCACTGCCACCTGAG
>CAILMA010000750.1 GCA_903835145.1 uncultured Bacteroidota bacterium | reverse complement strand
ACGACGGCAAACGCTCAATAAAAAAGCAACTCAGAGAAACACTCAGATAAAATAGAGAGTTTTTAGAGATACCCTTAACAAATTCACCCATAAAACGCCACATCGTAAAGGCAAAAATGTCCGGTAATCAGCGCGTAAACACACTGAAATCAGCAACATTTTCTACAATAAGGACCAAATTTTTCAGAAGTTGAAAAAAATGGTTATCTTGCAATCACAAAATAAATATGTTACCTGTTATGTCGCAACTCAGCTCTAAAATTTCACTTGCTATCTGTACTGCCCTATTGCTCCTTTCTTCTTGCAGTAAGAAATACAGTTCTGATAATCCTTTGCCTTCAGTTTATCCGCCTTCAGTTATCATAGGCAGCGATAATGGCATATTATATGGTTATGATCCTGTAAAAGGCACAAAAAACTGGTCTACAAGTTTCGCTAACTCTATTTATGCCTCGCCGCTGGTATATCACGGCTATGTTTACATCGGTACTGTTAACTATCTTGCAGGCATCGATGCGTGCGATACGTTATTCAAAGTCAACTCATCAACCGGCGTTATTACAAAAAGAATGGTTGTGGCGGGTGTTTCTAATTTTAGCATCAAAGCAACGCCAATTGCCGACGATAGCGTTATCTTCCTTGCTACAACTAATGGTGGCTTATATGTAATTGATACAGGTACATCAAACCTAAAATGGAGTTTCACCGCCGATGGTCCTCTTGTAGCTTCCCCAACTATTTACAAGGGTAATGTTTATTTTGCAAGCACAGCCGGTACTGTTTATGCCCTAAGCGAAATCGATGGAACTGTGATCTGGAGCTTCAACCCGGCGGTTGCAACCGGCAGTCCGGTATCATTCTCGTCTTCTCCTGCTATTTGCGATCCATATCTGTTCATAGGTAGCAATACCGATAGTACATTGTATTGCCTGAGGTTAGTAACAACGTCTGGTAGCTCAACTCCTGCTCCTTCTGAAGTATTGAAATGGGCTTTTAAAACAAAGGGCGAGATCAATAGCTCTCCTGCAGCAGCTTTCGGAAAAGTTATCGTAGGCAGCAACGATTTCAACGTTTATTGTGTTGATACTTCCACCGGCGGTCAGGATTGGAAATTCCCTACTGCAAGCAACATCAATTCTTCACCTGTGATTTATAACTCTAAAGTATATATAGGCAGCAACGACTACAACCTGTATGCGATAAACATACTTAACGGTAGCTTGGTTTGGAAAGAAACAACCAATGGTCTTGTAAAATCCAGCCCGCTCGCATACAACGGTATGATTTATATTGGTAGCTACGACAAGTATTTCTATGCATTCGATAGCGAAACCGGTACCCTTAAATGGACAACCAACGTAAACGGCCAAATGCAATGTTCACCTGCTATTGAAGACTATTCTTTGACCCAACACAATAGTCAGGTAAGCGGCTACACCAACTATTAACAGTAAAACTCTTTATACAACCATTAAAAAAGTCCCTCGAAACGCTCGAGGGACTTTTTTAATGCAAACTTATAAGTCGTTATCGTCTTTGACAAACTATCCGAAGGCATTCCAGCCCTGAGCTATAAGCTTATGGATCTTACCAGAAGGCGTCAGCATATTAGCACCCTGTTCTATCGGCGTGATGTAGCCTATCACTGTAATATTACTATTCCGGGCCACTTTTTCATAATCTTCTTGTTTGATAGTGAACAGCAGTTCATAATCTTCACCACCACTAAGTGCGCAGGTTACCGTAGGTATATTGAACTGCATGCCCAGCAATTTCGCTTCCTCGCTCACCGGTATCTTGGCTTCATACAAAATGCAGCCAACCTCACTCTTGTTGCAAATGTGCAGCAATTCACTACTAAGGCCATCGCTAATATCAATCATAGCAGTAGGCGTTATGTTATTGTCCTGTAGCCATTCTACAATATCAACACGTGGTTCAGGTTTTAAAATCTTGCCCAGCAGGTAACCTTGATTTTGCAGGTCAGGCTGCACGCCTTGGTGCTCCATGTAAATTTTCTTCTCTCTTTCCAGTAGTTGCAACCCAAGGTACGCACCACCAAGATCGCCGCTCACGCAAATCAAATCATTTTCCTGTGCTCCGCTGCGGGTCACAAACTTTCCGGGAACCACCTCTCCTATCGCAGTAATACTGATAATAAATCCCTTGAGCGACGTGGACGTATCCCCACCTACAAGGTCAACATTATATTTTGCACAGGCAGCATAAACCCCGTCATAAAATTCAGAAAGGGCCTCAACGGAAAACCGGTTAGAGATGCCAATATTTACAGTAATGTGGGTAGGCGTAGCGAACATAGCGCAGATGTCGGATAAATTTACAGCTACTGCTTTGTAACCCAAATGTTTTAATGGAGTGTACATTAAGTCGAAATGAACACCCTCAATCAGCATATCGCTGCTCACAACGAGCTGCCTTCCAAACTGATCAATAACAGCGGCGTCGTCGCCCACACTCAATATAGTACCAGCCTGCACGGTTTCATTGTTCTTAGTAAGATGGTCAATGAGGCCAAACTCACCTAAATCTCCAATTTCTGTTCTGAATTGATCTTCCATAGTATGCAAATGTAAATAACCAATTGGTATTATCAGATGATTGTCGCTGTACTTTAATTTATCCCGTTTTCAGCACCATTTGAGCAATTATATTTTATCTTTGTTGCCATGCCGGTAATATCACATCGCGGGGCCATGATGCCCCCTTCGCCTATACGCAAACTGGTACCTTATGCTGATGCAGCCAAGAAAAGAGGTACCAAAGTTTATCACCTGAACATTGGACAACCAGATATTGAAACACCGAAATCGATATTGGATGCGGTGCGCAATAACCATATGAAAGTGCTCGAGTACAGCCCCAGCGGAGGCTTCGACAGCTATCGTAAAAAACTGGTGGAGTACTATCACCGGAACGGAATCGATGTTACACCCGGCCAAATTATCGTTACAACCGGCGGCTCTGAAGCTATTATGTTTGCTATTCAGAGCTGCATAGACCCGGGTGATGAAATTATCATTCCCGAGCCATTTT
>CAILMA010000749.1 GCA_903835145.1 uncultured Bacteroidota bacterium | reverse complement strand
GTTATTAACTGTTGTGATATCTTTATTTCTACCGATTCTGGACCTTATCATATGGCCGTTGGGCTACGCAGACCCACATTGGTTTGGTTCACTTACGCGGAGCCTTCATCTTTTACTATAGGCCCCTCAACGTTTAACTTTGATGATATAAGGCCGATGCCGCCGCTTACATGGTAGTCCTGGTCATTGCCATCGTTCATCTTTATATCGAGTACCGATGACAGGCGGCCGCCAAATTGTGCCGGTGCTGTGCCTTTGTACAAGGTAATGTCCTTGAGCGCATCAGAGTTAAAAGTGGAAAAGAAGCCGAGCAGGTGGGAGGGATTGTACACAATGGCTTCATCAAGCAAAATCAGGTTTTGGTCGGCTGCGCCGCCACGCACATAAAAACCACTTTTGCCTTCTCCTACTGATTTTACACCTGGCAGCAGCTGAATTGTTTTCATTACGTCTTTCTCACCGAACAATACTGGCAACGCTTGAATGTCTTTCACACTCAGTTTAGTGATGCCTGTCTGTGCTGTAGTGATGTTATTGGCCTTGCTCGAAACCGTTACTTCGGCCAGTTCTTTGTCGGCTGACTCGGCGAAAATGTCGATTTTCAGGTTGGTTTCCAGATTGGCATTGAGCACCTGATCGGTGTAGCTGATGTACCTGAATAATAGTTTATAAGAACCCTTTGGCAGCGTAAGTGAATAAAAACCGTATTCATTAGAAACCGCACCGACAGATGGTTGGTCAACTACCGCGATGGTGGCACCAATTAGTGCCTCGCCAGTCTTTTTGTCTTTAATAGTACCGCTTACAGTGTATTTCTGAGCGTAAGAATTGAAACTAATGAGGAGCAGGAACAATACAAAAAAAGAACCCGGCGATAAATCGCGTGTTGAAAACTTTACCATAAAATCTGTCTGTGCACTTAACGCTGCAAATTAGGACAGATTATACCTGAATGTATTATAGAAGTGTTAAAATAATTTTTATTAAAACTGAAACATGTTAATAACAACGTTATAAAAAGCCTGTAATTTTTTTTTCATCACAATTCTCTGTTTTATTTTGCAATTGAAAACGTGAATTTGCTTCCTTTCTCAGGTTCAGACTCCACACTTATCCTCCCATCCATTTTCAATACAAGCCTTTTTACAGTTGAAAGCCCGATGCCATGTCCGCTGTTGTTATTCCTGTCTTTTACGCCAAGTGTACTGAAAAGGTCGAAAATGACAGCCAGACTTTCTTTTTTCATACCCATACCGTTGTCAGCCACGGTAAATAGATACTTGTGTTCGTCTTCCTTCAGCGTTATGCTTATTTCGCCATGCGGTTTGTCGTTGTATTTAATAGCGTTAGTGCAGAGGTTTACAATTATTTGCATGAGCACATACCTTGATGTGTGGATCATGGTATCAGCTCCATCAAAATGCAGATCGAAATCGCTGGTTAAAGGCAGCAATTTTAATGCCTCTTTCATGAAGTCGCCGAAAACAAAGGTTGTTTTTTCGACATTAGCATTGTTGATAGAGAGGGTATGCTTGAGTATGCCATCTACCATTTTTATGATAGCGTGAGATGACTCTTCCATCATTGCCAGCAAGGCGTTTCCTTCCTCGTTTGGTGTGTTGGCATAAATTTCCCTTATGAGCTCAGTAGCCATAATCAGGCTACTGCATGGCGATTTAATATCGTGAGCAATAACATAAGCAAAACGATCAAGCTCCTGATTCAGCATTTCGAGTTCTTCTTTTTGCTTAGCGAGTTGATGGTTCTTTTTTCTAATTTCAAGATAGGCGACTATTTGCCTTGCCAGCGCAGTGAGTGTGACTTTTTGCTCTTCGGAGAGCGCGTTGGGTTTATGATCTATTACGCATAGTGTGCCCAATGCATTGCCATCTTCGTTCACAAGCGGCACGCCGGCATAAAAAGAAATATTTGGGTCACCGGTTACCAGCGGGTTATCGAAAAAGCGCTCATCTTGTTCCGCATCAGGCACCTCCATTATTTCTTCGGGATCAAGAATAGCATGGGCACAGAAAGCAAGGTCACGGTGCGTCTCCGGCGACTTCAGACCTATCCTGGATTTGAACCATTGGCGGTCGTTATCTATAATAGAAATCAACGAAATGGGCATGTTGCATATTTCCGCTGCAATACGGGTAATATCGTCATATTCGGCTTCAGGTATCGTATCGAGTATGTCATATTCATATAGTGCAGATAATCGCTCGGCTTCATGAGCTGGTATTGGTGCTGGTATCATCGTTGAATTTGGCTATCTTGGTATGTACGATCAAAGATAAGTTTTGGATTTATTCGATCGTGTTATGTTTGTATTCGTTGCAATTTGATGACACAAGAAAATTCCGTCGTTCGGTAAATCAATGTTATAGGTAGAATCTCACCATCGGTCTGTTTTTTGAAGTTTGGTCAACCTTGGTGAAACCGGCTTCCTCGAAAGACCTGTACAAACCAATCCATGCAAATGAATCGGGTAGGACGGGCTGGGTTGGGATCGTCGGGTAGGCTTCTATAATTTTTATGTTTTGATTCCGGGCGTAGGCAATAAGCCCATTGAGCATGGCAACGGATACACCCATTTTGCGGAATTGTTTTTCAACAAAGAAGCAGGTAACTGACCAAACTGGCTCATCATCAATCCGTTTGTGGACACGCGATTTTTCAAGCTTCGGATAATCTTCCCGAGGTGCGAATGCGCACCAGGCAATAGCTTTTCCTTCATAAAACCCAAGCAAGCCCGTTGTTACTCCAGACCAAACCAAGGCCTTCATAGCTTCTTTATTTCCATCTTCTATTTTTCCTTCAGTGAATTCGGCCTTAGGGAGCCTGAAATACATGCACCAGCAATTGCCACACGCACCACGTTCGCCAAACAATTCTGTGAAAGCAGCCCATGTTTTAGGTGTAAGCGGCTCGAATGTCATTTCGGTCGTGATATCAAATTCGGGGGGAGCGCGGTGTTGTTTCATACAGCAATTGTGGCGTTAAAAAGATTTGCAATTTACCGTTTAATCATAATTTTGTTTTTGAGTTTTTAAAGGCAGTAATTGTTAGTTCGAAAAGTAGGAAAAGGTTTATTTTTTGTTTTTG
>CAILMA010000748.1 GCA_903835145.1 uncultured Bacteroidota bacterium | reverse complement strand
GGTATCTGTATGTCTATCGTTTCTCCAAAGCAGATCTCTAATATCCGCCAGATCGAAAAACTCGTAAAACAGAAATTCCATAAGAGCGATATTCCTGATGGTGCGGAAGTAGTGCGCAAGCGCTTGTTCTTCTACATGGAGCAGATTGCAAATGCAGAGCCTAAGGATGATTTCGCTAAAATGTACTACGATTCCATGGAAGAGCAGTTTGCTCACCTGGATAAGGATGAACTGATACGCAAACTCATTTGGTTGCAGCTTAAAGACACAATTGATGCCTATTCCGATGCCGAAGACCTGAATGCAGGCTTTGAGCGTAAAGGTGGTGCCAGTGGTGGTGGCGGCAGCAGGTTCGTTCGTTTGTTCATTAATCTGGGCGAAAAAGATGGCCTTAACGCAGCAAGATTGCTCCAGTTCATTACAGAATCAACTGACGTAGAACCGAACATGATTGACCGCATTACTGTGCGTGATCTCAGTAGTTTCTTCAACGTACCTGCCGATGCAGCTGAGTATATTAAAGAGCACCTTTCTTCTAAGAAATTCAAAAACCGTAAGGTTCGTCTTGAAGAAGCAGAACAAACAAGACCAGGCGGAAGCAGGGAAGGCGGCGAAGGTCGTGGAGGTTCTAAACCTTACAGCGGTGGTTCACGTTTTTCCGGTGATGTTCGCTCCTTTGGCAACAAAGCCTCAACTGGTGGAAGTTCCTCAGGCGGTCGCGGTGGAAGAAGCCGTTATTAAAAAATATCCGCGCTATTGTATAGGGCACTAAAGCATAACAAGTAACAATATATCAATAGCCTGCACGGAAACGTGCAGGCTATTCGTTTTTAATTTTTTAGAAGCTATCATTCAACTATTTAAAAATGAGCAGCAACGTGCCCGCAACAATCAGGGCCGCACCGGCCCCCTCCTGCCACGTGAGCTTCTCATGCAGGAACACTATGGCAATAACAATAGCCAGCGCCACACTGAGCTTATCAATAGGTGCTACACGCGAAATGGTACCCAGTTGTAACGCCCGGAAATAAAAAAGCCACGATAGCCCTGTTGCACACCCTGAAAGTATAATGAAGATCCAATTCGTTTTGGTGAGCGATGGCAACTGACTTACCGCCCCTTTCGCTAAAACAATGCCCCAGGTGATAACCAATATGATGACAGTCCTGATAGCCGTAGCCAGGTCAGAATCTACCCCTTTCATGCCTATTTTGGCAAACACAGCCACCAACGCTGCAAAAAAAGCCGACAACAATGCAAATAGCCACCACATAGTAGATAGTTTTTATAAAATTAGGGGTTAAACTTCAAATTCCACAGCAATTGAGCCCCGCCAAAAACTCCTTTTTTCTGCTTTACCCATCACTTTTTGAAACTTTTCCGGGCAAATTTAACCGTTGGTGAAGTATTCCGACCGTTCGTGAAGTTTTTTAGGAAACAGGTCATTTGGTGTTATATCTTGCAGCCATGTTAATAGCTACTGTTTATAACATTAATCAATAATAGCTTTACCTATAAAACCTTATCCCAATAAAAAATTTAACCAAAAGTTTAAATAAAAGACATCAAAAGGTAGTTTTTAGAAAAACTGATTAACCAGTTAATAACATTTTAAGAAAAAAATGCTCAAATATTTTGTTATTCAGTTGTTAATAGCTATTTTTGTTGTCTCAAAAGAAACCAATGTATTCCTCACTCAATTAAAAAGTTAAGCCATGGTCAACGAATTAATCAAGACCCCAAAACAGGTCAAGACGATCATCAAGAAGAGTGCTGTTACAGATTGCGTTGTAGCACAGCCCTTCCACTATGCAAAAGGAAATGTTGAAGAACTTGTTTTCAGCAGAATGTCATTCTGCGAAGAGTTTTCTTTGAAATCTATTATGAACAATAAGCTCATAATAATTGAAGATTGTGTGTTTCACAAGTCTGTACAGCTTGATTGCATCAAGAATGTGAAAATCATCATTCGCAACTGCCACTTCAAAGAAAACCTTCAGATCAACAATCTGGAATGCGGGATGGTAGAGCTTTACGGAACGAGTCACAACAGCGATGCAGTTCTTTCAAACATCAGGGTAGATACCTTCTTTACCTCAGATGTTGCTATGAAAAAACAGAACATGCTGCAACTCGTAAACTCTACCGTGGCTAAGTACATGAACCACTAAGCTAATATGCTTCTTGCTGCTTTACCACTCTCATTTTAGTAGCAACCAGTTAACAAATAATTATTTTATTCTCCTTATTGTTTTGCCCTACACAGGGCGAACTGATTGACTTATTGTCTTTTGGTGGTACCTTTGTCTGCTAAATCAGCATTGTGAGCGATCAAATTCAGGATAAACAAGTCATGTTCAGGAACCGTCTTCTGAAAGTGTGGAAACACTTCAGTAAACTGGCACGCAGGCAAGAGATTGCCTGTTTCCGGTTTTATGACCACGACCTCCCTGAATTCCCGTTTGCGATCGACTACCTTGATGGTGCTATACATGCTGCCGAATACAAACGCAGGCATGGCATGGAAGATGAGGAACACGAACTATGGCTGCTGGCGTGTAAACAAACGCTGAGCGAGATTGTTGAAGTGCTGCCTGAACTCATATATATGAAAATACGCCAGCGCAAGGCCGGCCGACAGGGACAATACGAAAAATTTGCTGAGCAGAAAGCCGAACGCATAGTGCCGGAAAACGGACTCAGCTTCATCATTAACCTTACTGACTACCTCGACACAGGTTTGTTTCTTGATCACCGGATCACACGAGAAATGGTGCGCAAGGAAGCTCAGGGAAAACACGTGCTTAACCTGTTTTGCTACACCGGTTCATTCAGCCTTTATGCGGCGAGTGGTGGCGCCTCCTCGGTTACGTCCGTCGATATGTCGAAGACCTACATTAACTGGGCTAAAAGGAACATGCAATACAACAAACTGTATAAGCCGGAACAGCATGATTTTGTGCAGGGAGATGTGATGGAATGGCTGGACTACATGCCCAAAGACACCTACGATATCATTATTTGTGACCCGCCAACCTTCTCTAACAGCAAGCGAATGGAAACCGAGTTCGACGTGCAACGCGACCATGTGGCCTTACTGAAAAAGCTGCTTAAAGGTTGCCGCGACAATGGTAAAATCTATTTCAGCAACAACTACCGCGACTTTGTTCTGGAGCGCGATTCTATACCTGCCGTAACGGTAAAAGATATTACCGCAGCCACTACCCCATTCGATTTTCAGGGCAAACTGCACCGGAAGTGCTACATCATTGAGAAATAATTTCCACCGGCTATATCCTTAAAAAATAAGCTCAAGCTTGTTTGTGCATTTGCGATGCTTGTCGTAGCGAAACTCACCAAAACAAAAGTGGTTTGATTCGCCAGTAACGAATCAAACCACCTCAATATATTTACGGAGTAATAACCCTTTTTACAAAAGCTTATTTCAGTCCCAGTTCTTTCATTTGTGCTTCATCAATGGCTGACGGTGCATCGAGCATCACATCCCTGCCGGAATTGTTCTTAGGGAAGGCTATAAAGTCCCGGATACTCTCCTGCCCACCCAGCAATGCACACAGCCTGTCAAAACCAAAGGCGATACCTCCGTGTGGCGGCGCACCGTACTCAAAAGCCCCCATCAGGAACCCAAATTTCTCCTGCGCTTCTTCCTTGCTCATACCCAGTGCAGCAAACATTTTCTCCTGCAGGTGACGCTGGAAGATACGTATAGAACCACCACCTATTTCAGTACCGTTCAGTACTATATCATAGGCGTTGGCCTTTATTTCGCCATACCTGCTCAGGTCGTTCATCAGCTCAATATGTTCCGGCTTTGGCGAGGTGAACGGATGGTGGCGGGCTACCCAACGGTTACCGTCTTCGTCATATTCAAACAGCGGAAAGTCTATTACCCAAAGCGGCTTGTAATCATCATGATTGCGTAGCCCCAGGCGATTGCCCATTTCCAGACGCAGCTCGCTCATAGCCTTCCTGGTGCGGGTCTCCTTGCCTGCGAGCAGCAGTATAAGGTCCCCCTTTCCTGCCCCACAAAACGCAGCAATTTCAGCCTGCTGTTCGGCACTGAAAAACTTATCTACCGTACTCTTGAAGGTCCCGTCATTATTGCACTTGATGTTAATAACACCAGTCATCCCTATCTGCGGCCTCTTAGCCCATTCGGTAATTTCGTCCGTTTGCTTACGGGTATATTCACTTGCACCAGGCACACAAATCGCCAATATAGTTTCGGCTTCATCAAACACTTTAAAACCACCAATTGCCTGTGCAATGGTGAGGCAGTTTACAGCTCCATCTACCTTCAGGTTCTGAATCTTCATTTCAAACCTGATGTCTGGCTTATCGTTGCCATAATGCCACATAGCATCATCGAAAGTGATGCGCGGAAATGCATAAGTAATATCAACACCCTTTACATCTTTAAAAACGTGTTTAAAAAGACCTTCGAATGTATTCAGGATATCTTCCTGCTCCACAAAGCTCATCTCGCAGTCTACCTGCGTAAACTCCGGCTGGCGATCAGCCCTAAGGTCTTCATCCCTGAAGCACTTCACCACCTGGTAATACCTGTCATACCCGCTCACCATAAGCAGCTGCTTAAAGGTCTGTGGGCTTTGTGGCAGGGCATAAAACTGCCCCTGGTTCATGCGGGAAGGCACCACGAAATCGCGGGCACCCTCGGGTGTCGATTTAATGAGGAATGGCGTTTCTATATCCCAGAAACCAAGTGTATCAAGGTAGTTGCGCACAGACCTGTTCACTTTATACCTCAGCTCAAGGTTGCGGCGAAGCGTTGGCCTGCGCAGGTCAAGGTAACGGTACTTCATGCGGAGCTCATCACCCCCATCCGTATTTTCTTCTATCGTGAATGGTGGCACTTCTGCTGCATTCAAAATCTTGAAAGAAGCTACCTCAACTTCAACTTCACCTGTAGGGATTTTGTTGTTTTTATTGCTGCGTTCTACCACTTTACCTGTCACCTGCAAAACATATTCACGACCTATCGGCGTGCTGTCAAGCTGGCTATTCAGCAACTCATTGAAATATAATTGTGTAATGCCATACCTGTCCCTAAGGTCGGAAAAAGTAATACTGCCAAATTTCCTCACTGTTTGCACCCATCCGGCAAGCGTCACTTGCTCCCCAACATGCTGCATGCGCAGCTCTCCGCAGTTTTTAGTACGATACATATAATTCTGTTTTGAAAAACGCTGCAAGATAACGGAATTGCACAAGGGCTAAAAACACCGGGAGCCAATAAAAGAGTAAACTTATCCTAAATTACGAGCATTTCTTATCATTTTAAGCGCAGTGATAGCCGCTTCTTCGCCTTTATGTCCATGAACGCCGCCGAGTCGCTCCCATGCCTGGTCTTCATTGTCCAGCGTCAGCACGCCAAAAATTACCGGGATAGGTAACATGAGGTTTAGCTGCAGGATACCGTCAGTCACTGCCTTGCTTACATATTCAAAATGCGGAGTGCCTCCCCTTATCACTGCACCAAATGCTACAATTGCTTCAGGCCGGTTGTCTTTATGCTCGTAATGGCTCCATAACTGGCGACATGCAAACGGGAGCTCAAAACATCCGGGAACAGCTACTTTCCCCACAATATCGCCTTTAAAATGATGCAGTATCCCTTCAAAACCATTGATCAGTTCGCGCACTATTTTGTCGTTCCACTCCGTGTGCACAACTGCAACCTTTGCAAGTTGCAGATCTTCTAACAAATGAGTATCCAATAAACTGAAACTATGCTGAACCTGAGCCATATTCTATCGTTTGAGGGTGTGAAGTTAGAAGAATAGCATCGTTTTATAAAAATCAGGATAAAAACGGGCCAGTAATTGTTTTGTGTTCCTGTAGGTAGTCATTCATTTTTCGAGAGTAGAAATCAAGTTGTTCCATAGACTGAATCAAATAATTGATTAGTTTTCGGTGCTCGTCATCTTCTGCAATAGCTGTTTGTAAAATATCAAGAATTCCCATGAAATTCGTTATCGGCCGCCTCAATTCATGCGACACCATGAACATCATGTCTTCAAGAGCCTTTGTGTGACGGGCACGTT
>CAILMA010000747.1 GCA_903835145.1 uncultured Bacteroidota bacterium | reverse complement strand
CGCTCTGCTATCCAGCATACCGATTCCACATGCATGGGGTGAATGCCAAACCAAAGCGCGCCAAATGCAGCCACAAATAACTTTCCATTGTCATCCATCTTCAACAAGCCGCAAAGCCTGAAAAACAACAAAAACACAAAAATGACATTGCAGATGTGTAGCAGGATATTCGTAAGGTAATAACTCGTGGGGCTCAGCTGCGCAAAGTAATAGTTAATTGCCAGCGACAACATACAGAAAGGATGGTAGTTAGGCTGGTAAGGATTGTTTACAAACAAACCATCCGAAAACATAATCTTCAGGTTATGTGGGGTGAGCGCCTTAATATAATCCACCTTAGTTACATAGTAATCATCATCCCAGTTCGTGAACTCATTATTAAGCGCATAGCTGAAACAAAAAAATGTAAGCACACAAATAGCCGCTATAATTATAGCCTTCTTGTTGGCAAAAGATGTCATCATAATGGGTACAATACTGTGGTTTAGTTGGTGAAGGGTATAAATTTAGTACATTTTATTTATCACTAACTATGCCTTCCAAAAATTATTATATATCATGGCGATGGCCATAGTAAAACTATAGCCATCACTTATACAACGAATAAAAATCTACTTTTTAAAAACGACTAAGCCTTAAACCGCTTAACAATCAGCGACGAGTTAGTGCCCCCAAAACCAAAAGAATTAGACAAAAAGCAGTCGATATTTTTCTCTATCGTTTGAGGGACAATGTTGATCTTCGCTGAGTCTTCGTCAGGATTTTCAAAATTAATGTTTGGTGCCACAAAACCGTTTTCCATCATAAGCAGAGAATAGACAATTTCACTCGCTCCTGCCATCCAGCATTCGTGCCCGGTCATCGATTTGGTAGAGCTTACAGGCACTTTAGAACCCAGCACCTCTCCCAGCACCTTGGCTTCGATTGCATCACCAATAAAAGTCGATGTGGCGTGGGCATTTACATAGTCTATTTCATCGGCCCGCACATTCGCCTGCTTAAGCGCCATATTCAGCGACCGGTACTGCCCGTCAATGTTCGGATTAGAAATATGGTCGCCATTGGACGAAAAGCCATAACCCACAAGCTCACCCAATATAGGTGCTCCCCTACGCACGGCAGACTCATAAGATTCAAGTATTACTGTTGCCGCTCCACCTGATGGTATCAACCCATCACGGTCACGGTCAAACGGCCGGGAAGCCTTAGTTGGTTCCGACTCGCGAACAGAAAATGCGCTCAGCCCGTCGAAACTCCCCATTGCATACGAGTTTATTTCCTGGGCTCCTCCACACACAATCCTATCCTGCAGCCCCTGTTTTATAAGCAAAAAGCCGATACCAATAGAGTGAGACCCTGATGCACATGCTGCACTCAAGGTAAAATTGATACCCTTCAACTTATAGATAGTCGAGAGGTTCATATTTACAGTGCAATTCATATTCTGAAAAATGTCACCGCTACCTATAAGCGTATTGTCTTTTTTCTTCCGGGCCTTATCGACTGTCTCAGCTACCGCACCCGCCGTACTGTCATTGCCAAATATTATTCCAGTCTCGTTCTTTTCGAGGAAGTCGACGTCCAGCTTTGCCATCTCCAGCGCTTCCCTGGTGGACATATAGGCATACATTGCCGGCTGGTGCATACCTATGCGCTCGCGCCTGCCCAGGTAGGGCTTCAGATCCGGGTCTTCCACAAAGCCGGAAAGAGCGGATCGGTAACCGGCTTCTTTTCTGTCAGGCATATATATAACGCCACTTGTCCCTTTATAGAGCGAATCCCTTACATCATTAAGATTCTTTCCTATGCAAGAGTAAATGCCTATGCCTGTTATTACTACACGATTTTCCATTATTACTTTCAATTGAAGGAACTTTGATTAAATAAAGTATACTAAGTTGAGCAGGTAGTCTTCTTTTATGCAAGGCGCTGAATCTGTAAATAGTGAACTATTTACCCCGCCCTTCAGCGGGATTGCAGCGAAGCAGAAATGAAAAATAACATTTAAATTGGTATATTTTATTTAATCAACGTTCCGAAGGTATAAAACAAGGTTGCCTGTTTTGCATTAAGAATAAATACCACCGTTAATATTTACTATTTCACCGGTTATGTACCCGGCTTTGTCTGAAGCCAGAAAACTCACCAGATGCGCTACTTCCTCAGGGTTACCAAAACGCTCCATCGGCACAAACTTTGAATATTCTTTTTCATCAAAACCAGCTGTCATGTCCGACTTTATAAAGCCCGGTGCCACGGCATTTACCGTTATATTCCGCTTGGCCACTTCTTGCGAAAGTGCCTTGGTTGCTGCTATTACAGCCCCCTTGGCCGCTGAGTAGTTTGTTTGCCCCGGCACACCCTTGAGGCCAGATAGCGACACGATGTTGATGACACGGCCATAACGCTTCCTCAGCATTTGTTTTATCACCTGCTGCGTAACATTAAACATGCCCTTGGCCGATACATTTATTACATCGTCCCAGTCATTTTCTGTCATCCACATAAACAAGCCATCTCGGGTAATGCCGGCATTGTTCACTAATACTGTTATCGCTTTATCCTTATTCTGCTCTTGCCAGCCACTTATCGCGGCATCCACTTCGGCCTTTGTCTGCACGTTAAATTGCAGCAACTCGCCTGCCCCACCCTGAGCCTGCAATGCAGACAGGGTTTCTTCGGCGGCCGCCTTGTTGTTAGAGTAATTGATAAGTATGTATAACCCATGGTCGGAAGCGAGCTGCAACGCAATTGCTTTGCCAATACCACGCGACGCCCCGGTAACTAATGCCACATTCATAAATAGTAGATTTTAACCCCGAAAAACAAGGTAAAAACAAAGGGTGATAGCTCAAAATCTTTTAATTGTCAATAGATTGGAAGCAGCTTGTTTTCAGTGTGCAAAATAATAATTTGTTTACTTTTGCCGCAAATTTTATTTAAATAATTGGCTTTGGGAAAATTGACTTTAAAAATTGTTGCGTTTTTTTATGATCGAAAGGCTGTTTTTTTCATTTGTCTCTTATTTATCTCCGGATTCATAGGTGTTGGTATATCCCGTCTGAAAATCAACCAGAACATATTCTCAACCCTCCCAAAGGGAAAAGCATTTGAACAACTCAATAAACTAATAGAGAATAAAAACATATCTAACAAAGTAGTCTTCTCCCTTTATATAACGCCTAAAGATCAGGAAGAAGACATACAATCGTTACTGGGTACTTTTTCTGATAGTCTGAAAGGGGCTGGCAAGAACTATCTTACTGATATCGTAACGTCCTTACCCGATGTAGTTGATAAATTTTATAACTATTATTACAGCAATTTCCCCTACATGGTAGACTCTGCATTCTACCAATCACTTGAACCTAAACTTGCGAAAGATTCTATAAATGCAACATTAACAGTCTGTTACAATCAATTGGTTTCTCCCGGGTCTACCTTCCTCCGCCCGTTCCTCATCAACGATCCTATTTTTATATCAGGCAATTTCTTTAAGCAACTCCGCTCGAATAATGACGGCGAGGGCCTGATAATGGAAGACGAAATCGTGTATACACGCGATAAAAAAAAGGTAATAGTTAACGCTAAAACTACCTTTCATGCAGGCAGCTCTCAAGACAATATTGCCCTGTACCACCTGCTCGAAAATTTCAAGGCGAGGTGGGACCAGGCCCACCCCACCAACAAAATGGAATACTTCGGCACCTTCCAGATTGCGGCCGAAAATGCCATTCAGGTAAAAAAAGACAATAAACTTACCATTACCCTTTCCGTTGTCTGCATCCTTGTTTTGTTGCTTTTGTACTACCGCAAACTCACCATCCCGCTCTATTTCTTCCTGCCTACCATCTTCGGTGCCACTTTCGCACTTGGTGTCATGGGTTTCGTGAAGCCGGAAATCTCTGCGATTTCCCTGGCTACGGCTGCTGTTTTGCTTGGTATTATAGTCGATTATGCGTTCCATTTCTTCACCCATCTCAAGCATACACGGTCTATTGAGACCACCATCAAGGAAATAAGTATACCGCTGTTTACAGGTAGCTTTACCACTATCACAGCGCTTGCCGCGCTTCGGTTCTCAAACTCCGTGGTTCTTCAGGATTTTGGTATGATAGCGGCCATTAGCCTAACCGCAGCGGCCGTTTTCACCCTCACTGGGCTTCCCGTAATCCTCAAGATATTCAAGTTCGATTATGCTAACATACCTGACGAAAAAGTAATCCACTCCAAGCCTTCTTTCTTTTCCAGGCACAAGGGTTATTATATGGCAATGGTAATCATCCTTACTGCCATCCTCTATGTCTATTCCAACAAAGTGAAGTTTGATAGCGACCTCGAAAACATGAGTGTACACTCAGAAAAACTTGTTGCTGACGAAGAACAATTGACCGGGCTGAACCCCAAAAAAGAAAAGCAGATTTACCTGTTTGCTACCGACAAAAGCTACGACAACGCTTGCGCTGCCAATTTCAACGCTTTCGAAAAACTGGTTGTTTTAAAAGGCAAGGGCGAAATAAAAAGCTATCACTCTACGGCCCAGTTCCTCATTCCCAAATCTATAATCACCTCAAGAAAACAAACATGGGATAATTTCTGGGCAAAAAACAGGCCCCGAACGCTTGACGCCATCCATGAGTCTTCAGCTCGTCTTGGCCTCAATCAAGACGCATTTAAAGGCTTTGAAGGCTGGATTGGTGGTGCTGGCGGGAGCGAAAGCGCTAATGGCGATTCCCTTATTCAGGAAGTTGGGCTAAATAACCTTGTGGACCAAACCAATGAACGAACCACGCTGATAACCACAGTTGTCATTAAAAACGAATACCTGGCCTCGGTAAAAGAACAATTGGCAAAAATCAATGGCATAGAAATTTTCGACCGGGCCGAAATGGCTAATTCTTCGCTTGAGCTGGTGAAGAATGACTTCAACTACATCTTCTGGATCACAGCCTCCATTGTTTTCTTTACACTGTTGGTTATTTATGGCCGCATTGAGCTTACCTTACTCGCCTTCCTGCCCATGGCCATTAGCTGGACCTGGATTCTTGGTATAGCCGGCCTATTGGGCATTAAATTTAACTTCGTAAACGTGGTGATATCCACATTTGTATTCGGGCTTGGCGACGACTTCAGCATTTTTGTTACCGACGGGCTGCTCAATAAGTACAAATTCCGCAATAGCGCACTTGGCTCCTATACGTCAGCAATAGTGCTTTCCGCAACCGCAACGATGATAGGACTCGGTGTTTTGTTCTTTGCCCAGCACCCCGCCATCCACTCTATAGCTGCTATCAGCGTGCTGGGCATCGGCTGCATACTTTTCCTATCCCTAACGTTCCAGCCCATCCTGTTCGATTTCTTTATCCAAAAACGCGTGGACAATAAAAAAGCTCCTATCCCGCTCACCGAGTTTGTTTACTCTGCGTTTGAATTCGCTTACTTCATTGTAGTTTGTCTTTGTTTCTATATTATCCTTGCACTACTCTACATAACCCCGGCACCTAAAAAATCTAAAATTGCCTTCATAAACACGCTTATTTCCTTTTTTGCATGGACGGTTATTTACTTTGATTTACAGGTTACCAAGAGAATTTTCGGCAGGGAAAACCTCGATCTATCAAAGCCATCCATCCTCATTGCCAACCACACT
Organism: uncultured Bacteroidota bacterium; assembly: GCA_903835145.1. Lineage (GTDB taxonomy): Bacteria > Bacteroidota > Bacteroidia > Chitinophagales > Chitinophagaceae > Flavipsychrobacter. Next base: position 3,103 of record CAILMA010000747.1, on the reverse strand, counting down.
TCGTTTCTCGATATTCTTCTTATCATCATGCTCAATAAGAAGATCATTCTTATGGTGAACAGATGGGTTTATCACTCTCCATTGTTTGGTTTTTTCATTCGCTACGCCGGTTATATTTTCACAGAAACCGGTGCAGAAGAAAATCTGGAACTTATAAAACAACGGATTGCAGATGGATATTCCATACTTATCTTCCCTGAAGGCACCCGTTCGCTTACAGATAAAATACAGCGCTTTCACAAGGGCGCATTCTACCTGTCTCAGGAGTTAAAACTGGACATAACACCTGTACTCATACATGGCGCCTCTTACGTATTGCCGAAAAACGACTATATCGTAAAAGCCGGCTCACTCAACCTAAAAATACTACCCCGCATAAAACATGACGACCCGGCATGGGGTGCCACCTACAAAGAACGGTGCAAAAATGTAACCGCACATTTCAGGCAGCAATATCAGGAATTCAAAAACGAACGCGAAAATACCGCCTACCTGCGCAAGCGAGTATTAAACAATTACATGTTTAAAGGGCCCGTAATTGAATGGTACACCCGCATAAAATGGAAATTAGAAAATAAAAATTATGAAACTTACAATGAAATCATTGGGAATAGAAAAAAAATATTAGATATTGGCTGCGGATACGGATATTTAGACTTTTATCTGCATTACAAAAACGAAGCCAGAGAGATCATTGGCATCGATTATGATGAAGAAAAAGTGGAGATTGCTGACAATTGTTTTGACAAAGGTGAAAATGTCAAAATAATTGCCGGAGACCCGGTAAACTTCGATTTCGGTACGCAGGATGTAGTGTTTCTAAATGATGTGCTGCACTACCTTACAGCCGAAAACCAAGCTATAGTACTGGAGAAAAGCTATAGTGCATTGAACGAAAACGGTGTAATTTTCATAAGAGACGGAGTTACAGAACAGGCAGAAAAACATGAAAAAACCAAGTTAACCGAATACCTTTCAACAAAGGTTTTCAGGTTCAATAAACAGGAAAATGAATTTCAGTTCATTTCAATTGAAATGATCAGGAATTTCGCAAAAAACAGGAACCTCACTTTTGAAGTTCACGAGCATTCAGCAAACACATCTAATGTGTTATTTATTTTAAAGAAACCATGAGTAGAATACCCGAAAAAGAATTTGATTTTGTAATAATTGGCAGTGGTTTGGGCGGACTTGCGTGCGCTTACATCCTTGCAGATGAAGGTTATTCAGTTTGTGTATTAGAAAAAAATACGCAGCTGGGTGGCAATCTACAGGTATTTAGCAGAGATAAAAATATCTTCGATACCGGCGTACACTATATCGGCGGACTCGATAAGGGCCAAATGCAGTACCAGTTTTTCAAATACTTCGGACTCATAGGTAAAATAAAACTGAAAAAAATGGATGAAAACGGATACGACGTTATCCGTTTCAAAGATGGAAAAGAATATCGCCACGGCCAGGGCTATGACAAATTCAAAGCCAATCTTTATGCCGATTTCCCCGACGAAAAACAAGCAATCGATACCTTTTGCGATAAAGTACAGCAAATTTGCCTGCAGTTTCCATTATATAATCTCGATGCCGAGCTAAATGCAGATTATTTCTCAGATCAGGATTTTAGGTCCGTTAATGCGTATAAGTATATCGCTTCGCTAACAAATAACGTCCGCCTTCAAAACGTGCTTGCCGGCAGTAATCCACTCTATGCCGGGGTAAGGGACAAAACACCATTTTATGTTCATGCCCTTATCCTCAACAGCTACATTATCAGCGCCTATAAACTTGTGGACGGCGGCTCACAAATAGCCAATGTAATAAGCCACAACATCAGGCAGCGTGGTGGAGAGCTTTTTAAGCGAAAAAATGTAGTAGGCGCTCATTACCACGATGACGGCACGATAAAAGAAGTAGTACTGGAAAGTGGTGAAACAGTAAGAGGCAAGAACTTTATCTCAAATGTTCACCCTGCGGTGAACATTGATTTGTTTGGAGAAACCAAATTCTTAAACGCATACAAGAAAAGAATCAGAAATCTGGAGAATACAATTTCATCGTTCACCCTCCATCTTTCTTTTCATAAAGATACCTTCGAGTACCTGAACTATAACATCTATCAATTCAACCGCGACGACGTTTGGGCAGGGATTGATTATGATAAAGAAACATGGCCGGAAGGCTTTTTTGCCTGTACGCCCGCTTCGTCAAAAAGCGACAAGTATGCCGATTCCATGTCCATAATGACCTACATGGATTTCTCAGAAACAGAGCAGTGGAAAAACACACACAATACTATTGCTCATAACGAAAACAGGGGTGAAGAATACGAGCAATTCAAAAGAGAAAAATCGGAACGGGTGCTGCAGGCTGTTGAAAAGGTATTTCCGGACATAAGGTCAAAAATCAAGAATATGTACAGTTCCACTCCCCTCACTTTCCGCGACTATATCGGGAATTATGACGGCTCCATGTACGGTATTTTAAAAGACAACAACGACCCTCTACGAACATTCATCAACCCAAAAACTAAAATTCCCAATTTATACCTTACGGGCCAAAACCTGATATTCCATGGCATTCTTGGCGTGTCTATCGGGGCGTTTGTAACCTGTTTTAATTTTGTTGACAGAAATAAAATTATTGAAAAAGTAAAAGCCTAAAACAATGGAAAAGATTGATGTATTAGTGATTGGGGCAGGCCCTGCAGGTGCTATTGCTTCCGCCTATCTTAATAAGCAAAACTATAAAGTACTTGTACTGGAAAAAACTAAATTTCCTCGCTTCGTTATTGGCGAAAGCCTGCTTCCTCATTGCATGGACCATCTCGAAGAGGCTGGTTTCCTTGAAAATGTAAAAAAACATGGTTTCCAGTTGAAAACTGGTGCCGCATTTTATAAAGGTGAACATAGGGTAGATTTCCTTTTCAATGACCAATTCACAAACGGATGGACCTGGACCTGGCAGGTAAAAAGAGCCGATTTTGACCAGATCCTTATAAACACGGCTCAGGAACAAGGCGTAACAGTAAAATTCCAGTGCGAAGTGACTGCCGTAGAAGCCAACGCTGAAAAGCAAGTTGTCACCTATGTGGATATTGATGGCG
>CAILMA010000746.1 GCA_903835145.1 uncultured Bacteroidota bacterium | reverse complement strand
TCTTTCTGATTCAAGTGCAGGTGTATGGTCTATATCTGATACTACTAAAGCTACAATATCTTCTACAGGTGTTGTTACGGGTGTTGCAGCAGGTACTACCACAGTTTCTTATACTCCTACTGCTACTTGCGTAACTGGTGTCGCCACTCAGTCACTCACTATCAATCCAATTCCAACTGCTGGCACAATCACAGGTTCTGTTAGAAGGTTCTGTACTGTAGGTGCTGCGGTTACATTATCAATTGCTGATACTACTGGTAACTTCTCAGTTCGCACAGGACATGCAAGTGTTTCCCCGGGATCAACATTCGGGTCATCTACAAATGGTATAGCTCGCGGTGTTACACCGGGCCTTGACACCATAATATATATCGCTACCGCTCCTTGTGGTCTTAAAGATACAGCTACGTATCCTGTTGTTGTTATGGATACTACAGGCTCAACTTCAATCACTGGTATCCGCACATCATGCGTTGGTACACTTGATACCGTTCATGGCGGTCAGGCAGGTGGTTCATGGAGCTCAGCTTCTACTGCTATAGCTACTGTTGCTGCTCTTGGTACTGATTCTGCGGTTATCACTGCGGTTTCTGCCGGCACAACTACTATTACTTATTCTTTCGGTGCAGTTTCCTGCTCTTCTGATCTGTTTGGTACTGCAGCTTTCACAGCTGACACAGCTCCTGCACATCATCCTATTACTGGTTCTGCTTCAATGTGTAACGGTACTACACAAACTGTTACAATAGGTACTACCGGTGGTAGCTGGAGCAGTTCTAATACTTCTGTTGCTTCTGTAAATGCTTCAACTGGTGTTGTTACAGCACTTTCAGCGGGTACTGCCACAATATCTTATGGCGTATCATTTGCCTGCGGATTGGTTGCTGATACTTTTGCAATAGTTGTTAACCCAATCCCTGGTTCTGGTACAATCAGTCCTTCAGGTTTTGATAGCGTGTGTGGTGGTACTACACTTGCATTAACTTCTGATTCTACTATAGGTGGTGTTTGGACTTCATCTTCGAGCTCTGTTGCTTCAATAGACCCATCAACTGGTATATTGACTGCGAGCAGCACTGTTACTTCATTAACTAACGTTACTATTACTTATACGGTTACAGAGTTTGGTTGCGTATCAACTACACCTGCAACTCAGGTTGTTACAGTTAAGCCAGCTTCAAACGCCGGTACAATTTCAGCTGTAACGCCATTCTGCGTGAACTCTTCTACTACTGCTACTGATGCTGGTTTTGCTCCGGTAGCTGGTGTTTGGTCGGCAGATCCAATCTTTAACATTACAGCGGGTGGTGTTGTTACCCCTGCAACTGGTGTTACTTCTGGTTCTGGTAACATTACTTACACTGTTACAAGCCCTTATGGTTGCGCATCGGCAGTAGCTACATTACCAATTAGCCTTATTGCAATGCCTAACCCAATCATAAGTTCTTCTACAACATTCAGCGTTTGCGTTGGAGCTACTATTACCCTGAACGGTTCTGGTTCTTCAACTTCTGCTGGTGCTTGGGCTATCAAAAATTCAAAAGCGACTATCTCTACGGCTGTAGGTGCAAGAACAGTTGTAACTGGTGTTACAACAGGCCTTGATACTGTTATGTTCACGGCTTTCAATTCTTGCGGATCTGATTCAGTTGCACAGGTAATCACAATCAACCCACTTCCTGTAACTGGTGTTATCACTGGCGATACTCAGATGTGCGTTGGAACTCACACAATTCTTTCTGATACTGCTGCTACTTCTTCGGCATACGGCTTATCGTCTGTTTGGACTGTTACAGCTGGTGGTACAGTGTTTATTGATTCTGAGTTGATTGGTGGTGTTAGCGTCAAGGGTGTTTCCGGTGGTTTAGGTACAGTAACTTATACGGCAGGCAGCGTTTCATGCGGTACAGCTAGCATTATTTATCACATAAATGTTCTTAATGCTGCTAACTCAGGCAATATTACAGCAAGAATCAATCATATCTGCGTTGGCGATACCGTTAGGTTAATCACTGATGCAAATAGTAGCATGTGGTACTCTGGCGATACGTCAATTGCTCAGGTTTCTGGTGTTGGTGGTGTTTCCGGTTCTGTTAACCTTGTAACAGGTATTGCTCCTGGTACTGTGGTTATTTCTAACATCGATTCTTCTATCTGTGGTGATTCAATATCTAATTTCACTTTAACTATTGATCCATTGGCTCCAAATCCTGGTACAATCACTGGTGTGGCTTCAACTTGTAATGGAAGTACATTCGTCCTTACCGATACAGCGGCTGCTTCAATAAGCAGAAGCGGTTGGTCTACAACTACCGGTAGCCTTGCTACAATAGCTGCTACAACAAGCCCTGACTCTATCCTTGTAACTGCGATAGGTGCTGGTGTTGCTAACTTCATATTCTCTGATACCAATAGTTGTGGTGTTAACAGGACAACTTATCAGGTTACAATCAGCAACTACGCTCATTTCACTTCACCTCTTACAGGTTCGGTTTGTGATAGCGTGTTGTATAATTACTCAATCACTACCGACTCTGCTTCAGCATTCACATGGACAAGGGCAGTAGCAACTGGTGTAGCTAATACAGCTGGTGCTGGTGGTTCTGGTTCAATATCTGAATACCTTGATAATACTACAAATACTAATGAAACTGTTAACTACATGTTGTTCGCTACTGAGCATGGTTGTATGGATTCTGCTACACTTGTGGTTACTGTTAAACCAACTCCATATCTTGTAAGTTCTCATTTCGATACTATCTGTAGTGGTTCTCCATTCTTATATGTTGATAGTGAGTCTGTAACTGGTTCTTCAGCTACTTGGTACAGAGTAAATAGCGGTACCCTCGCTAACGTTCCTAACTCAGGCAGTCATCACATCAGTGAAGTTTTGATTGATTCTACGCTTTCTCCAGCAGGTGCGGTTTACCACTACACACTGACTGCTAATGGTTGCGTGGACAGTGCTAAACTGTTTGTATCTGTTGAGCCACGTCCTTCTGTTCCTTCAATATCAATGCATACGCTCGCTTCACTTTGCTCTGGAACAATGTATCAAAACTTCGGTGCTATCTCTGCTCCTCCGGCTGGTGTTAACTACACATGGACTACAAGTGGCGGTGCTACTGTATGGGCTACGGGTACTACTAAACAGTTTGTGCTTGTGAATTTCACAACTCCTGGTAGCTCTTATGTTTACCTTGATGCAACGCTTCCTGGTTATACCTGCGCAGCGAAAGATTCGTTCAACGTTTCAATCGGTAATTCAGTATCTGATAATCCGGAAGTGATTTACTTTAACGGTGATTTCATATGTACTTCAAACGTAGAAGAGTTCTACCAGTGGGGTAAGGATGATGTTGGTACACTTGATAGTGCTTCCTTCCCATTCCAGACTAACCAGAACTATACAAACTTAAATCCTGATTTCACCCACAATTACTACTGGGTTATCACTAAGCACAATGGTTGCTTCCAGAAATCATACTACAACCCACCAACTGGTATTCAAAATGTAAACGGTGCAATTGGTGAGATGTCTCTTTATCCTAACCCTGCTAATCAGGAAATTAACGTTGAGTTGTCAAGTATAAGTGGTGGTAAATTTATTGTTGAAGTAGTGAATATGATGGGCCAGAAAATTACAACGCAAAACATGAGTGGTTCGAAAGAAACGCTTAACATTGCGGAACTTTCTTCAGGCATCTATTTCGTGAATTGCTATAAGGACGGTGTTAAATTTGCTATTGCTAAATTTGTAAAAAATTAATAAACTCAGCATTTAAAAAGTATATAAATGAAAAAATTAATTCTTCTGTTTGTTGCGGCTGGTGCGGGGTTTTCAGCAATAGCGCAGGTGCGTGGTGGTGACAATTTCTTCGCACAGAAATACGTTGTGGATTTGGACATACCTGTAGGTGTGTTGCTTCAGACGCCAATCAGCAGTATTCCTGCTAATTATAATAATGTGGCTTATCAGAACATCGATAAGTTGAAAATGGGAACAGGGATGTCCTATGGTGCTGATTTGGAGTTCGGTTACTTTATCGGGCTACAGAATAAGATAGGTATTGGTGCAGGTATCATGTACCTTAACCAGACTTCTACCGCACAGTTAGATAACTTCCGGGTTGACTATCAGTCTACCGATGCAAAAGGAAATGTGTTCAGGCAGATAGTATCATCTACCGGTGGTATAAAAGAAACATTGAACAGTACAAGTATCAATATTCCTGTCGTGCTTAAGTACAAGAAGCGCTTCACTACAAGGATTGGTTTGTCTGTTGACGCTGGTATCCTTTATAACATTCAGATGGATAACAAGTGGAAAACTGATGCTACATTCGATTATGAAGCTGCTTACAAGTTCTCTGACAACAAGTCTGGTGCTCCTACTTTGTACGACAATGCTGCTACACCGGGCAATAACGATTGGTTGATCACTAAGGCCATGTATACCAGAACAATTAGTGAAGGTACAGTACCTGGAGTGTTTGACAGTTTGAGAAGTCGCGGTTACAATGTGGCTCTTGGTGTTAAGCCAGGTAACAACTCTGGAACAGTTTCTTACACAACAGGGTCTATAGGTTTCATCCTTCGGCCTGCTGTTAACGTTAGGCTCACAAAACGTATGCACTTGAAATTGGGAGCGTTCTATACTTATCAGTCTTTCAATAACAAGACCGTTAATAACAATCTGATCGATAACATGGGTACGAAATACAATTCACTTTTGAATACTGTTTCTACTTCTGTTAACTCTACAATGGGTATTAATATCGGGCTTAGGTATTTCATCGGTATCCCTACAGACAAGCAGTTTGACGGTAAATATGATGAATAATCTTTGTTACTATAACATTTCAATAGAGGGTCGCAAACGCGACCCTTTGTTTTTTTAGTTAATGGTGTTATATCTTGGGCCTTTATCTTGTTTTATTTTGTAAAAGTTTACTTTTGCGCTTCAATTTATGAGGATTGCAGTAAATACACGCTTGCTATTGAAAGGTAAGCTGGAGGGGATTGGATGGTTTACCTATCAAACTTTGGAGCGAATTGTGCGCAATCATCCTGAGCATGAGTTTTATTTTTTGTTTGATCGCCCTTACGATCCCTCGTTTGTTTTTGCAAGTAATGTAACGCCTGTGGTAGTACATCCGCAGGCCCGCCATCCAGTTCTATTCTATCTCTGGTTTGAATGGGCTATTCCGTTCGTGCTTCGCAAGTACAAGATTGATTTGTTTCTGTCTACTGATAGTTATGCTTCGTTGAGTACCAAAGTCCCCACCTGTCTGGTTATTCACGATCTTGCTTTTGAACACTATCCTGATCATTATGTTGCAAGCCACAGGATGTATTGGCGGCACTATAGTCCGAAATTTGCCAAGAAGGCGACAAGGATTGCTACTGTTTCTACGTTTTCGAAGGAAGACATTTGCGATAAGTACGGCATTGACCCCGGTAAGATAGATGTTGTTTTTAACGGTGCGCATGATGAGTACAGGCCGTTGACCAGTGTGGAGCGCGAAGAAGTTAAGGCGTTGTATGCCGACGGTTGTGAGTATTTCGTTTTTGCAGGTGCTATACACCCGAGGAAAAACATTGTGAACTTGCTTAAAGCCTTCGTTGCATTTAAGAAACACCAAAGGAGCAACATGAAGCTCGTAATAGTAGGCAGGCCTGCGTGGAAGTATGATGAGGTGGAAGAAATGAAGCGATCGATGCCGTTTAAAGACGATGTAAAGTGGGTGGGGTACATGAATATCGATAAGCTTTCTAAGGTTATTGGTGGTGCCTATGCACTTGTTTACGCTTCTTTGTTTGAAGGGTTTGGGATTCCTATACTCGAAGCACTACAGTGTAACGTACCCGGTATAGTCAGTAATACATCCTCTATGCCGGAAGTTGCCGGAAATGCCGCGTTGTTGGTAGATCCTTCTGACCCTGCTGATATTGCCGACAAAATGCACCTCATATACAAGGATGAGGCACTGAGGGCGCGTTTAATAGCACAGGCACCCGTTCAGGTACAGAAATTTAACTGGGAAAGCAGTGCAGAAAAGCTGTGGCAATGTATGATGAAGTGTGTACCGGGAAAATAATTTATTTGCTTGCCAGTAGTTGTTCTATCACTCGCGGGTAGTAGAAATGTTCCAGTTCGTGAATTTTCCTTGCGAGCTGGTCGGCTGTGTCTCCTTCTTTTACTGCACATCGCGCTTGCAGAATTATTGCACCTTCGTCGTAACGTTCGTTTACTTCGTGAATCGTAATTCCCGATTGGCGGTCTTTAGCATTAATTACAGCATCATGAACTTTCGCTCCATACATGCCCTTGCCTCCGTGGGATGGCAGCAAAGCAGGGTGGATGTTAATTATTTTGCCTTTGAATTCATGTACAAAGTGTTCTGGTATTTTCCATAAAAAACCTGCAAGTACAATTAAAGATGGTTGATAATCATGCAGTTGCTCCAGTAGCAGCACCTCCTGAAACGTTTTTTTGGTTATGATAAGAAAAGGTATGTGTTCTTTCTTTGCAATTTCCAATACACCAGCCTCCGGGTTATTGCAAACGATCAAACTTACTTTTGCTTTCTTGTTTTCGTTGAAATGTTCTATTATAGCCTTAGCATTAGTGCCGGTGCCCGAGGCAAATACGATAATGGAGTCCATCGGATTTTTTTGTTTTAAAGTTCAAAAGGTGATTCTTTTCGCGGTCATATCTCTGCGAAATACCGTATTACACACTCTTTAAGCAGTCTTTCCTGTTCTTTAATGCCAACTGCATCTGGCCGCTCGATAGCGTCGAAATGCGGCCAACCTTCTTCGTCTCTGCCTGCAAATTCGAAGTATCCTACTTGAGACAGAAGCGTACACACCGCTACGTGCATCAGGTCTTGTTTCTGTTCTTTGCTGAATTTATCGTGCTGGGTCGCACCAACTTCGTTTAATCCGATGAGGAACAAAATCCCTTCCATATCAGGTACTTTCCCGAATCTTTCTTTAAGCATTTGGCTGGTATCAAACCATTTTTGGTCGAAATCCGGCATCGACTGGTATTCTGTATTTTGAGTTTGCATGTGTTGTTAATGGTGAATGGTGACAAAATTAGTTGTATTTCGTTGATTTACGGGTGACTTTTGTCAGGTTTTGCCGGGAGAGCAAATATTGTGATTGCGAAGTTGTGTTATTTTCGTAACGTTACTGCTTAAAGCTTTGGCTGTAGGCAAGTGGCTGTTTTTCATCTGTGGGCTGCGATTTAAAAAAAGTTAAATTCGCCTGCTCGTGTTGATTTAATCTCTCTTGGGTTTTAATTTTGGTCTCGCGAGATCAGTAGAGTTTTAGTTTTAAAATTATTCAATAAATAGTTATTATGGAAATATCTTCTTCAGTAGACATCAGAGAATTGAATGAACGGATCCATCAGCAAAGTGCTTTTATTGAGTTGCTAAATATGGAGCTCAATAAGGCTGTTGTGGGGCAAAAGACTATGGTAGAGCGCCTGATGATTGGCTTGCTTGCAAACGGGCATGTACTTTTGGAAGGCGTACCCGGGCTTGCGAAAACATTGGCTATTAAATCTCTTGCTTCCGCCATTAAGGCCAAATTTGCCCGTATACAGTTTACCCCGGATCTTCTGCCGGCAGATGTACTCGGTACAATGGTTTACAACCCGCAGGAACATAAGTTCGCGGTAAGAAAGGGACCGATTTTTGCAAATTTTATACTTGCTGATGAAATAAACCGCGCGCCGGCAAAGGTGCAGAGCGCCTTACTTGAGGCCATGCAGGAGCGTCAGGTGACCATTGGCGATAGTACCTATCCGCTCGAGGAGCCATTCCTTGTATTGGCTACCCAAAACCCAATAGAGCAGGAAGGAACCTATGAACTGCCTGAAGCTCAGGTGGATAGGTTTATGCTCAAAATAGTGATTACTTATCCCAAGAAAGAAGAAGAACGCCAGATTATTCGTACTAATCTTAACCCTGGTGGGGCCGCCAAGATAAATGCAGTTGTAACAACTCAGGACATCACCAACGCCCGCAAGCTGGTAAGGGAAGTGTACATGGATGAAAAGATAGAGCAGTACATACTTGATATCGTTTTTGCAACACGTTTCCCAGAAGAATACAAGCTTGCTAAGCTGAAACCTTACATCAGCTATGGTGGTTCGCCTCGCGCCAGCATCAACCTTGCACTTGCTGCCAAGGCCTATGCTTTTATTAAGCGCAGAGGGTATGTAATACCAGAAGACGTGCGCGCGATATGCCACGACGTAATGAGGCACAGAATAGGAATTACCTATGAAGCAGAAGCTGAAAATGTGACAAGTGAACAGATATTGAATGAAATACTTAATGTGGTAGAAGTGCCATAATAGGTTTTAAATAGGAAACGGGAATGCCTGCAGCAATGCGGGCATTTTTTATGTTGTCCTTCCGTAGGATGGGCAGAAACTTGGATGTATGTGCAGTTGCAATTTTAGATGAAGTTTTAATAAAATAGGGTTGAAATGAAGTAAAAGGCACCGACAATAACGTTATTTTTGTATTATTGTACTTTAAATTGTTTTACCCGGGCAATAGTATTGCTTGGATGTGGCTTTTAGTTTAACTTTAAGGCCTTGTTTCAAATATTACAGCCATGGACGCCATGGTACAAACATATAAACGCATGAATCAGATTTTGGGATCAGCAAATAATAAAAAGGAAGAAAGCGGAGTGCTGCAAAATGTATCGCGCCGTGGATTTCTAAAATTGACTGGTGGCATTGCCGGCGCAGGTATTCTATTGTCAGCTTGTCACAAGACACCGCCTGATACTATCTATATTGGCAGCGGTGATACTGCACTCCTGAATTATCTGTACATGATGGAGACGGTAATGGCTGCGTTTTACACCCGCTCTAATGCAATAGGGCCGCAATATTATGGCTTGACCACCAGTGAGTTGCAATTGCTTGCTGACCTCAGAGACCACCAGCTTGCACACAAAGAGCTATTGGTAAAGCTGCTCGGGACGGCGGCAATACCCGAGATTGTGACCGACCTATCACCCGTTACATTTTCTGATAGAACAAATACACTTAACCATACTATAATGTTTGAAGATCTGGCTGTGGGCGCTTATACTGGTGCTGCTAAAAGATTTAAAGACACCACTTATGTGCCGCTGTTAGCTAAAATGGCTACAGTGCAGGCAAGGCATTCGGCATATGCTCGCGACATACTGGCGGCGAACACTTTTTCTGATAGTACCATTGTAAACTCCAATGGAATGGATCAGGCATTGTCTCCGGTAACTGTGATGACGGCTTTACAACCGTATATTCAAACCCATTTGGACATGACCAACCTGCCAGCCTAACTGCACCTTATACAGGTGCGTTCTGCTCGAGGTTCGTATTATATAGTTGAGGAAATATAAATAACAGGAGCGGTTAAGATAGAAGGACCGATTCTTTAACAAGTAACTACAGAAATCATGAATTTCACTAATATTCTGAATGATATTGAAAATGCTGACCTGGAATCAAACAGTTCAGCTACCGGTCGCCGGCAGGTTCTGAAAAGTTTCGGATCGAAAGTAGCATTGGCTGCTTTGCCACTGGCAGTAGGCTCACTCTTTTTTAATAAAGCCTATGGAAAAACTACCGATACTGTAATCAGCATTCTTAATTATGCGCTTGAGCTTCAGTTTTTCCAGTATAATTTTTATCATTCTGCACTTGCTACAGGCAACAATACAACATCGACGCTTATACCGGCAGCAGACAGGCCGGGCTTCCTGATGGTTGAAAGTCAAGAGCTCGCACAGCTCACTTTTCTCCGGAATACCATAATAGGTATGGGCGGGGTGCCGTTCACACCAAACAATTATCCCGCTGACCCAGCCACTGGTAACCCTTATACACCGGGGTCTTATGACTTCACTGGTGGCAATAAATTTCAGGTTTACATTAGCTACGATGCGTTTCTTCAAGTAGCGCAGGCATTCGAAGATATGGTAGTGCGTGCTAACCTCGCCGTATTGCCAAGTCTGGTCGCTAATACCAGTGATATTATGACCCAGTTCATGCAGATGAACGCAGTTCAGGCCCGTCATTCTTCTTTCGTAAGGCTGGTTAGGAGATTTTATCCTGATGTAGACTACCCGAAACCATGGGTAACGAACAACATGCCTCCTGCAGTTGCATTGCAGTCCTTTTACCTCGGCGAGGACAACACCGTACAGAGGGGTATTGATATTACTTCGCTGCCGGGTATTACTGGCACTCTTTCGCAAACAGCGGCTACAGAAGCATTCGATGAGCCAATGGATATGACCACCGTACGTACACTCATAGCGCCGTTCTTGATTTAAGCTAATATTTTTCATTCATTTATAGTCAGGCTGCACGAAATTGCAGCCTGTTTTTGTATAATTTGGCACCAACTCCCTGCATCCCTGCTGCCTGGTTGTAGTATATACCTTGGGCATGACCTGTAAAGACCTCAAAAGTATTTGAAGAATTTATTCGACAAAATGCCCGGATTGGCTTTTTTTTAAGTGCCTTGGCATGAAAATTGTCTAAGTCTTATTAAGTGGATAACACTGGCACGCTACGTGCAGGGATATGGAAAAAGAAAGTTAAAGTGGCGAAATTTCAATTTTTGTTTGCTCTAATTGACCGTAAGAACTATCTTTGACGCAAAATTGTTATTTACTTAAAAAAAAGAATCTATGAGATCATTTCGTGTCATCGCTCTAAGTGTATTCGTTACCCTCTGTACTTTTGGCGTTGTATTCTATTCTTCCTGCAAAAAAGATGGCTGTAAAGGCGTTACATGTCTTAATGGTGGTACTTGTAGTGGCGGTATTTGCACCTGTCCTACAGGATATAGCGGTGTTACCTGCGAAAGCATGGCATTCATTGGTACATGGAAAGGAAATGATACTTGCAGCACTGGTGGTACCAACATAATCACGATTACAGCTTCTTCTACTGACACTGGAAAAGTAATCATAAGTAACCCAGGCAACTTCGGCTCATCTGTAGTAGTAGAAGGTACGCTGAGCAACGCAGGTCAGACTATAACGTATACTAATCAGACTATCACGTCTAAAATAAAGATTAGCGGTACTATGACACTTGGCAGCAATACTTCTTTCAGCCAGAGTTATACCATTAACGATACAACATCAACAAGGTCTTGCGGCGGTACTTACAATATTCAGTAATGATTAGTAATGCTCTGCAATTGCTCAAATGAAAAATAATTCCTCACTCAAACAAACAAAACAAATGAAATCACTACGTCTTATTGCCTTCAGTGCTATTGTAACAATCGGAACATTTTCAGCGGTTCTTTATTCTTCCTGCAACAAAACTTCAGACAACAAAACTTCAGACCCATGCAGTGGTATAACCTGCAACCATGGTGGTGTTTGTTCATCAGGCACATGTACATGCCCTACAGGTTATATGGGTACTAATTGCCAGACGCTGGCCCTGATAGGCAGCTGGAAAGGAAACGATGCCTGCAGCGTTGGCGGACCTTATAACAACATCATTATCAGTGTAGCAAGTTCTTCAACCGATACTACAAAAGTTTTGATCACTAACCCGGGTGGATTCGGTTCTTCAGTTCAAATTACTGGTAACCTCAGCACTGACGGTAAGACTGTTACCTACACTAATCAGGCAGTAAGCTCGGCAGTAACTATTTCTGGTACTATCACACTTACAAGCAATACTGCATTCACCCACGCTTACACTGCGATAGATGCAAGCACAACAACTACATGTAGCGGTAACTACGATAAGCAATAATATTAGTTTGAACATAAAATGACTGGCTGCCCTTTGTGGGCAGCCTTTTTTATGTTTGGAGCAGACCAAACTATCCCGCACAAAAAAACTGCAGCATGAACGAACATGCTGCAGTTGATATAAATGGGTGAAATCAATCTTTAATGCGCTCCTGAACGGTCGTTTACGTTCTTAGCACCTGCGTTTGATGCACCAGGTCTGTTGTTAACAGGTGATGGTGGTGGTGGCGGCGGAGGGGTAGGCGTAGCAGAAGCTTTTTCTCCATGCTTCTTTTCAGACCTTTTTTCACCTTCGTGTTCGCGCTCCATCTGCTTTGCTTTAGCATCAGCTTCAGCCTTTATGGTAGAGTCGTTCTGCGCTTTAATAGCTGCTTCTTTTGCTGCTACCTGTGCGTTCACTGACGAGTCAACTTGTTCTTTGCTCTGGCCTTGTGGTTGGCTATTGTTGCCGCATGATGCAAGAAAAAATGCACAGCCGGCAAAAAATAGAATTGTTTTCTTCATTGTACTGGTTTTAATTGTCACAAAATTAGAGTATTCTTTTTAACCACGCAAAATACCGGATAGCGTTAACTTTAATTTGGGTTTCTACCGGCAACCCGCTATTGCAGCCAATTTAAATGTCCGGTTCACTTTATCAATAATACCCGTTTTTCGCAGTATTTTTCACAAGTTTCATTTCAAGGCAATTTGTTACCGCATGCCCGAAGTTGGATTTCTGACTACCCAGCGGCAGCACCACTATCCTTTTTTCATTAAATCCTTTGTTGGTGAAATAGGATTTCACAATTTCGGCCCGCTGTTTTGCAATGGCTTTACATTTTTTAGCATCACCGAGCTTCGAGGTGTAGCTTTCAATGAGTATATTTTCATCTGGGTATTCATTCAGCATCTTGCCGAAACGGTCAAGGGTTTTGAAATCATTTTCAGTAATAGGGTTGTTGCCGCCATGCCAACCTATGATGTATGTTTTGAGGTCAGGTTGTTGTGCCATGATTTTTTCCTTTACCGGGCAGCCGTGTGTTTCTGCAGGGCCGGCTACCATTGGGCAGGCGTCTTCGTTATCTGGTATACCATCGCCGTCAGTGTCTTTAAACTGGGTATCAGTGAGCGGCAATACGAGGCCACTTGTTTCAGGGCAGTTGTCTGTTGTATCTGCTTTTTCTTTCGAATCTTCTTTTTCCTTTTCGGTGTCTTTGTCTATAGGGCAGCCGTGGTGTTCCCACTCGCCATATTCGTCAGGGCAACGGTCTCTGCGGTTTGATACGTGATCACCATCCCTGTCTTTAGGTTTTTTATTGCCAAACGGCACGTAACCACCAACATAAAGATTAAGGCCGTACTGGCTGTGGGAGAACGCCGCAAGGAGGTCGTCGCTCCCTATGTAGAAGCCGCTGTAGCGCAAACCAATACCCATCTTCATAGACTGGGTAAGCCAGCTATAGGTAATAGGCAAGCCTATGCTGTACATGCGCTTGTCATACCGCGGGGTGATGCTCAGCTGGTTGTAGTAGGAGTTTCCAAAGCTATTGTTGTACACCAGGTTATTGAAGTAGCTGGCATTAACATAGAAGTTCTTCCAGGCGTGGTAGTCAGCTGAAAGAATGAGGGTCGTCGGCATGTATACCCTGTTACTGGCCTTGGCGGTATCGGCATGGAAGCCTTGCTTTGCTGTGTAGTTAGTGAAGTCATTAAAATCCTTCACGTTGGCACTGAAACCCTTACCAGTAATATATCCGTTGCCGGTAACATTAACTGCAAAGTTGTTGTTAGATGGGTAGGTAATAAAGCCCAGGTCGGTTACCGAAGCCGACAGGCGGAATTTATACCTGTTTTTCGATCCATCCCGAATGCCGGTTTTACCATCCATATCATAGCGTATATTGGTGGTATCCTCAAGGTATTCATAAACGATGCCAATGTCGCCGCCCACACCTGAGCCGCCCTTGCCGTTAAAGAAATTATCGAAAAGGTTGCTTGCAGAGACACCATTAGTGAGGGCATTGGTGGCACTGTAGATGTTGCTGGCGTACTGGAGGTCCGTATTTTTTGCGTAAAAAGAATCTGCGCCGGTGGAATAGTGGAGGTCAAGGTTTTTGCCTTTAAGACCCAGGAAACCTATGCCGCTCAGGTAGCGTACTGTTCCACCCACTTTCAGCTCGCTGTGTCCCTTATCAAGTACTACAGCGCCATAAGTAAGGGCCGCCTCAGCCCAAAGGTGGGCAGTCCAGTTAAAATTCTGCGCTACGAGGTCAAGATTGCCGCTGCGCGCATAAGCGGAGTCGGTAATAGTGCGGTAAAGCGACTGATCGAAGTTATTCAGCTGGTTGAAGCCACGAACACGTGTGGTAAGTGCAAGGCTTTGGTTGTGGCATATTTTCGCCATTATACCCGGACCTCTTACCTCAACATAAGGTGCGAGCAAGCTGAACTTAGATTTATTGGAGAAGTTGAAAACATCATTAATGTTGTTTTCGCCCCCGTTTATAAAGCGGCTGATACCGGGGTTTGCATTTATTTTCCCCAGACTATTATCAACGCCAACATTGAAGTTGAACAGGTCAATGACCAGCTTATCGCGGTTGTCTGCAATGTTGGCCGGGTTAAGGTATAGCGATGATATGCCGCTCCAGTTACTTGTGGAAGTACCCAAATATCGTTGTGCGGTGGCTTGGTTACCCAAGCCTGCGAGTATTGCGGCAGCAAGTATAATTTTCTTCATTGTATAATAATTCAAACCGGCACCTGTCCAGGTGCAGTTTATGCGGCACTAAAATAATAAATATTAATTGATATTTTCTGATTTTCAGCGTATTTGTGGCGTTTTTTCCCCCAATCTGCCGACGGGTTTCCCGTAAATCAACTTTTGATTAAATATTCTTGTGCTTTTGACGGGTTACCGGTATTGATGGCTGCCGCCTTTTTCAGGATCAGGTTTTTTTCGGCTGCATTCTTCGCGAGGCCTGCGGCTTTAGTCAGGTGAGTGATCGCTTTGGCGTAATCAATATTTGAGTAAAGGTCGCCAAGCAGCGCATGGTACAGGTGATTGCCGTCCAATTTTAATAACTCTGCTTCCTTTATCGCTTCTTGTATACCGTTGGCTTTTGCGAGTGCGTAGGTGCGGTTCAGGGCGGCTGCGGGGGAATATTCAGTTATAAGCAACCGGTTATAAAGCTGCAGGATGTTATCCCATTTTTCTGGTGTATCCGTTTTTTGCGTATGCCAAAATGCTATTGCGGCCTCCAGATGGAATTTTGATACCTCGTTGCCCTTTGAGGCCTGGCACATGTAAAACTCGCCGTGACTTATCAGTTCAGTGTTCCAAAGCCTTTCATCTTGCTCGTGGTACAAAATCTGGTCCCCTTCTTCATTAATCCGCGCCTCGAAGCGGGATGAATGAAAACACATGAGCGCAAGAAGGGCATTACTTTGGGGTGTGCTGGTCTGCTCATTATCCACCAGCATGTGGGTTAGTCTCATAGCCTCAACACAAAGCTCTTTTCTTACAGTGGCGTTTTGCGAGGAGGAATAATAGCCCTCACTGAAAAGAAGATAAAGTGCGGTGAGCACCCGTGCAAGGCGGTTGTTGATTTCTGAGGCTGCGGGCAGGCAAAGAATAATGTGTTCCGATTTTAGTTTCTCCTTAGCCCGGGCCAGCCGTTTGTATATGGTCTCCCGGTTGGTGAGAAATGCATCGGCAACTTCATCGGCCCCAAAGCCGCACAATAGATTCAGGCACAGACCCACCTGAGCCTCAGCCGGTATAGAGGGGTGGCAAATGGCAAACATCATTTGTAGCTGACTGTCTATTATATTTTGCCCTGAAAGGTCAATTTCTGGCTCACAGTTGATTTCCGTTGACTGAATTAATTCCGGGGCGATTTTTTTGGTGAACAAAGCATTGCGCTTAATAGCATCAATGGCCTTGTTTTTTGCTACTGCATAAAGCCACGCCACAGGGTTTGCCGGCAGTCCTTTCATTCCCCACGTTTCAGCAGCCTGCAAAAACGTGTCACTCGCTATATCCTCAGCAAGGGCGATGTATTCCATGCCAAAAGCCTTACAGAGCACAGCAATGATTTTACTGTACTCCGTGCGGAAAAGGTGCGGTATGAGGCCTTGCTCTTGCATAAGAAAAGCCTCCCGGCACTGCCGGGAGGTCGTGAAAATTTGCTAACCATTGCTATCCATAGGTACTACTGCTCTCACTTCTACGTTACCACCTATGAGCATGATAGGGCAGCCTTTTGCCAGTTCTGTGGCTTCATCAATAGAGGCTGCACGAACAATAATATATCCGCCAATGCCTTCTTTGATTTCCACATACGGACCGTTTGTTACCAGGTTTCCCGACTTAACTACACGGCCGTCATTAGATAGCCTGTTTCCGGGGTTGGCCAATGCCTGGCGGGCAGCCAGACTGCCCATCCAGTCCTGCCACGGTTTCAACATATCCTGCATCTCGGCTGGTGATTGCTGGGCTGTAGTCGTTACGAGGTCTCTGCGGAAGATTAATAAAAACTCTTTCATATCTGTACGTTTTATTTGGTTATACAGTTATTACGGTTGGTGTGCCGCATATTGGACAAAAAAGGGAAAATTATTTTTTATTTTTCTTTGCGGTGGCTTTTGCGTGCGGGTTAAAACTAAGCGCAAGGTCTATCCAAAATTGTAAATCTACTTCCTGTTCAAGTCCGGCAACCCCAACGTTGATATAGCCTTTGTATTCCTGCCCTTTCATAATCATCGTACTTGCAGCTGTCTTTTTCAGCG
>CAILMA010000745.1 GCA_903835145.1 uncultured Bacteroidota bacterium | reverse complement strand
TCTTACATTTGTGAATAACAGCTGGCCCGTAAACAATTTAGCTTTATGATAAAAGTCATATACGATTCTGCCCATAGTCATATTTATGGCGTGCTTCTAAAGATATTTTTGTAGTCAGAAAGAGAACAGAGTAAAATTCTTTTTCTGTCAGGCCATGAAATCAAAATTAGAACAGGGAGATAAAGTCAGGTTATTATCCGGAGGACCTGACATGGTGATTAGAGGTGCTCATTTTGATGTTTTTTCAAACGAATACCGGGACAATATGTTCGATTGTATTTGGTTTGAAGCCACCAAGGATGGGAAAAGGGAAGTGCACTATTGCCCGTTTTATGAATATGAATTAATCGTTTTAAATCCATACGCGCACGCATGACAGGATACGGCTCAGAAAAATTTACACCTATAGGTTCGCACGATGAGTCCGTTTTTTTAGAAGGTCCTTCTTCCCGCTGGAAAGAATTTGTATTTGTAATCTCTGTTTGTCGTGAGTTTGTTTATGGTTTCCGTAAGTTACATTTCGTAGACCCTTGCATTACTGTTTTTGGCTCCGCCAGGTTTGGCGAAGACCACCAATATTATGGCATAGCCCGTAAAATGGGAGCCGAAATTGCTGGCCTTGGTTTTGCGGTTATTACAGGCGGTGGGCCAGGCATTATGGAGGCAGCAAACCGCGGCGCTCAGGAGGCAGGTGGCCACTCAATAGGCTGTAATATAATACTACCCAAGGAACAAAAACCCAACAAATACCTGGACCGGTGGGTGGATATCAAATACTTTTTCATCAGGAAAGTGTTGCTCACCAAGTATTCTTATGCTTTTGTGGTGTTACCGGGGGGCTATGGTACCATGGATGAGTTTTTCGAGGCCATCACGTTGATTCAAACAGGAAAAATAAAGCGTTTTCCTGTTGTGCTTATCGGAACTGATTTTCATAAAGACCTGATGGGGCACATAAAGAAAATGGTTGATGAAAAAACCATAAACCCTGAAGATGCCGAGCTTTTCCTTTTTACTGATTCGGTTTATGACGCCATAAACCACATCAAGAAACATGCTATTTCAGATTTTGGATTGAAGAAAGCACGGAAGATGAGGTTTTCCTGGTTGCTGGGTGAGCACAGAATGAAGAGGCGGTAGCTATACTGTTGTATACCGGGCAGGGTTGCGAATTCCTGTACTATCTGTGGTAGTTTATGCCTGAAAAATATTAATTTTATATTCAAATTGCCACTCCCGGTTTTTTATTGCTGCTTTATTGTTGCCACTTATAGTAAGGATCATGAACTATAGATACAAGATATTGGGTTTACTCTTTTTTCTAAGTCTGGTATCTGCTACTGGCGCATCGGCAAAAAAACTCCAATACAATTCTTATAAATTAGAGATTGCTGTTCCTGATGCGATGATGGAGGTGCAAGATACCTCTGTGGGAGCTAACGGGCAGGTGTATTATGATACTCTGGCTGGCATTGTGCTTATTGTCACTGGCAACCAAAGTAATTTCAGCTCAGTAAAAGATTACCTGGATTGCAGCCGCGAAAAGCTGGAACAGCAAATGAAGTATAACTATGATGATACTTCGCTGGTGCTCATAAATTGCGCACAGTCAAAATACTACCCCAAAGAAATTACGGAGCTGGAATTTACGGTTTCTATACTACCATCAGGATTTGACACCCACCTGATTTATTTTATTCACCACAAAAAAATGGATATTCAGCTTTCGTTTGCTTTCAGGAAGGAAACCGAGGTTGACGCCCTAAAATACATCAACAAGGCTATGGAAACACTGGCACTGAAGTAGGGTTGTGGTTTTTCCTATCTGTAAACGGGTTACACCCCGTGTTTTTCGAGGTATCTGCCTATTTCCTTTCTAATGCCGGAGTGGTCTATATCTCTTGCGTAGCGCTGCTCATTGTAGTGAAATTTACGTTTCTCGGGTGGGAGGCACCACTGGTAGAGGTTGTATTGCAACCAGTTTGTGTTGTACTTCCTGCCATTTAGTTCAGTTGTTTCCGTAGGAGATGCATTTAGCTGCAGCAATACGTTCTGATGGGTTGTGTAGTCGGCCAGCGAAATTGGAGGCGCAGGTGAGCCTGCCAGCAAAGCCGGGTCAGGTTGTGGGAAAATCATACTCGCGGCCTGCTGTGGTGCCGGAGTGTCTTCAGTGCTTTTACTTGTCTTTGGTAGCTGTTGGCCGGCTTTATCGGGAGCATCCGGCAGGTTTTTTTCTGCGGCAAAGGAGCTCAGGAGGCTGGCTACGGTAGGGGCTACTTCGTTGTTGGCCTGCCTCACGAAGGCAAGGAAATTGGTGAGGATGCGGGTTGGTGCTACGGCTTTCTGCATTCGCTTTATTTTCTCCAGACAGCTCATCATTTTGCAGAGCATATTGAGTTCCGGCTGGGTAGGGTATCGCTCTTGCGGCGGTCTTGCTTCAATGGTATTCTGGAACGCCAGAAGGTGGTTGCACATATTCTGGGCTATAGCTGCGAGGGTGTCCGTAGCTGTTTCGGATTGTAAAATGCCGGTCTGTGTCATACTGTATGATTTATGGCACAAAGTTATTCCATATATAATGGAAATTCCAAAAAATGTGGATAAATCAATAAAGAAATTATTGTCTTGTGTATTGTGTTTTGATTTTTAGAGGGTTGTACACGGGAGGGGACTGAGAAAGTTATGCACACAAAACGGGATAAGCGGGCGGGGGTAAAACGGACGCTTAAATCTCCCAAACCAAATTGCAACCTATACCCCCACAACACCATATAAAGTTTTTACACCTTTTGTGTTGTTTTTTTACAATAGCACCAACCCTTCAGGTTTGCAAATATTGATTGGTACCTCTGATTTTTCTACCAATTCAACGCCGTGATTTATTGACCAAGTTTATTCTTAAAAAATGCCTTGGTCATGCCCCATGCCTCTTGTGCTGCCTGTGGGTTGTAGGCGGCTCTTGCATCGCAAAAAAAGCCGTGGTCGGCATAAGATATTTCTACGTTTATATAGTCTTTACCGGCGGCCTTTACTGCGCCTATTACTTGTGCAACGTGCTCTGGCAGTATGTGCTGGTCTTTGCCGCCCCAGA
>CAILMA010000744.1 GCA_903835145.1 uncultured Bacteroidota bacterium | reverse complement strand
GGATTTGTCTGAATTTCTCTTTACAAGCAGATTCGTCGTTGTACTTATCGTAAAATGTACTGAATTTCATACCACGAAGATACAAAATATTGGGTACATTTACGGACAATCATTTAATCTTTTTACAAAAAAGGGTATTTTCCCCGTATTTTTATCAATTTCTCTTCCTACCTTTATAATAATATTAGGGGTAGAGAAATTGAGTTTGATTTTTAAATCCCTGATAGCGTCAAAAGTTTCTAAAAAATAGCCACTTTATACGTTGAGATAAATAAGTTTTTTGACGGTTTGTGTTTATTTTTTTAGTTTATTTGCAAATGATTAACTTGTAAAATAATTCAAAATACATAGCTAACCTCCTTGGTGGCACCATAAAATAATAAAAATTTGCTTTATGGCAAGTATCTGTAACTAACACTTAACTGATTGAATATGCTTAAAAAAGTATTGTGTGTAGATGACGACCAAGTTACTTTAATACTCTCTAAAATTTTGCTGGACAAAACATCATTCTGCTTAGAGACTGACGAAGCAAATAATGGACAAGAAGCCGTTAAATATTTCAACCACCTTCCGCTAAAAAACAATACCTGCCCTCCTGACTTGATTTTTTTAGATATCAATATGCCGGTTATGAACGGGTGGGAGTTTTTAGACGAATTTACAAGCAACCATAGTGCCAATTATCCGGAATGCAAAATTGTAATTCTCCTTTCGAATGCGAATAACTATGACGCTGAAAAAGCAAACAATTATCCAAGCGTTATAGGGTTTATACAAAAACCATTGTCGGTAGCCAGCCTCGAAAAACTTAAAAGCAACAAACACCTTGCAAAACAATTTGATTTGGTAGCATCGGAGCAGGAAAAATAAGTCCCGACAAATCTATTTCAGGTACCTTTTTATCTCCCGGTCTACTTCGCGCGTTTTAGTGCTCTCGCGCTTATCGTGCAGTTTTTTACCCTTTCCGAGGCCTATTTCAAGTTTTGCAAGTCCATTCTCATCTATGTACATACTCAGCGGAACCACCGTAAGACCTTTTTCTTTTACCTTCGACTCCCATTTCCGCAGCTCCTTTTTTTGGAGCAACAATTTTCGCTCGCGCACCGGGTCGTGGGTCGCGTAACCTGCGTTCACATACTCGGCAATGTGCAGACTTTTAATCCACATTTCGCCCTTACTAAAAAAACAATAACTGTCGTTAAAACTTACCTTGCTGTTGCGAACAGATTTAATCTCGGAGCCAGTAAGCACGATTCCCACTTTAAGCCGGTCTTCAATAGCGTACTCAAAAGTTGCGGGGCGGTTCTTTATATATACTCCTGAATCTGCCAATGGGTGTGTTATTTACAGGTGTTTGGGTAAGTGTTTTCTATTAAAAACAAACAGCATACAATAGTCCGGAGAAAATTGTATCCTGTTTGCTTCGTTATATTATTCGTTCCTTCCAGCCTGGAACAATTACCCGGCTGTGGGTCTTTTTTATTTTCCGGCAGCGTGATGATGACCGTGTGCATGGTGATTAGATGCCGGCATTTGCTTTTCAGGCTGCTTCATAAACCATTCTATAGACAGCGCCAGCTTGTATTTCAATATCTTCCTGTTCACAATAAAGTCAAGGAAACCATGATCGAGCAAGAACTCGGATTTTTGGAATCCGGCAGGCAGGTCTTTCTTTATTGTTTCTTTTATTACCCTTGGGCCGGCAAAAGCTATTAGCGCATTGGGCTCCGCAATGTTGATATCACCAAGCATTGCAAATGATGCGGTAACACCACCAGTCGTTGGGTCGGTCATGAAAGAGATGTATGGTAGCTGAGCCTTGGCCAGCTGAGTAAGCTTTGCCGCGGTCTTGGCCATTTGCATCAGGCTAAAAGCACTTTCCATCATTCTCGCACCGCCTGACTTTGAGATGATAATCAGTGGCAGGCGATGAGCAATACAATAGTCTATTGCTCTGCTAATCTTCTCCCCTACTACCGAGCCCATAGACCCACCAATAAAGTTG
>CAILMA010000743.1 GCA_903835145.1 uncultured Bacteroidota bacterium | reverse complement strand
GTAACTTTAGGTGCTATTTTAGCCTGTGATGCCGATAGGACGAAAAGGAATAAGAAAAAGAATAAAAGGGATCTCATTTTCATTTGTTTTTAATATAAACAGACGATATTGAGTGCAAAGCGCGAATAAAAATTAAAAATACAAATTATTTGACTTCGGATAACAAGTTAATAACAACTATAAAAAACCATTTTTACAAGGCTGCATATCCTTTTTCTGTTATCTCTTTCCAACCCTTTTCATCATTTCATTCTGCAAATAGAGCTGATATTGGTAGGCATTTGACGCTTCCAGTTCCCGTACCATAGCTTCCAGTTCTTTATCCTGACCCTCCGGGTCGTATTCTTTCACGAGGTTATTGTTAAAGAAAACACCGGCTGACTGCCACAACATAGCTGAGAGACCACCTTTGAGCTCTTTAATAAGGTGGTAACAATTATCGCCAGTCTGCCTTTCTATAAGTTTAATGAGCACGTGCCCCTGATCAATAGAAAGATTTTTGAGTGGTTGCTTAAAAGTTAGGTCTAATTCTTTGTCTATGCTTTTCAAATATTTTTTCCGCGAGCGCCTGTCGGGTTGTTTTTCAAGGTCTGCATTAATTTTTTTGAATATTTCAGCTGCAGCCAACGCATAGTAGTAAGTAGCGTGAACGTTAGTCCTTAGAATATTCATTTTTTTACGTTGCTCGTCGTTCATTAGCGCAGCCCTGCAGGTTGCTTCCGGTAGAAAGACAAAAGGGTAGACCCTGCCATTTATTTCTATAGAACCTAACCTTATGGTGTCATTAGGAGCATTTTGCGCCAGTCCGAGCTGAGGCGGCAGCCAAAAGCACAAGAATAAAAAAGCAATATATTTGAGTTGTTTAGGCATATGGTCTGTAACAAATGTAGGAAATTTGCTCTTATTTTCCTTGCAATTTCGGTGCCATATGAAAAAAGAAACTGTTAATTTCTGAAAAGAAAAATGTGGAATAGTATTTGCTTGAAAAGGTTAAAGTATTTTTGCATCAATCTATGAAAAGAGCATTGTTATTTTTAGGTATTACTACGAGTATCCTTGCGTCCTGTTCAAAAGAAATTGCTCCTGTACCGCTTACACGGCAACAGATAAAGCAAAAAGTCGATTCTATAATGGCGGTTAGGAATAGGGAAATGGAGGCTGCGGGCCAGCAGGATTTGCAATACCGGTTGAAAATTGAAGTAAAAGTAAAGGCTGATTCCATTTTGAAAGCGCAGAATGCACCACCGGTGAAGGTGCCGATAAAAAAGTAAATAAATCCAATAGTTCTCGAACGTGCAGGAAATTTCACCAAACCCGGTTATATATTTTGATGGGTACTGCAACCTGTGCAATTCCTTCGTAAACTTTATAATAAGGCACGACACGAAAAGTAAATTTCATTTTGCTTCGCTGCAATCGCCTAAGGGATTGGCTGCTATTGCATCGTCAGGTGGCATTACGTTAAGTCCAGAGAGCGTAATATTGTTTTACAGAGACAAATATTATATCAAGAGCGATGCTGCTCTGCTTACCTTTAAGTTGCTGGGTGGCAGGTGGAGTCTGCTTTATGCAGCAACAATTGTCCCTAAGTTTCTGAGGGACTTTGTATACAAAATTATTTCGCGCAACAGGTATAAATGGTTCGGGAAAAGAGCAAGTTGCCTGGTTCCGACTCCTGATATTAGGGCGCGTTTTATTGATTAACAAAAATATCTATTCTACCTGGCAGAAACTCGTATTTTGTTCGATTCTTCCGCCCATAAAGTCTTTCTAAGTTGTTAAAAAACACGCAACTGGCGAACTTTAGCACTTTTGGTTTAATTTCACCATACAGAAGTTGTTGTTAAACATGAAAAAAGCTGGATTCCTTGTTTTATTGTGGTTGGTTTCGGTTCATTCCTATGCTCAGGATGCCCTTTTCGGTGTAGATTCTTCAAGAACAACTAACCATGGGTTGATTATCAATGCAAATTTTTCCGGTGACATTCCTGCTGCCGACATGGCCAAACGATTTGGCGATGATTTCCGTATTGGGGGGGCTATTACCTATAAAACAAAGAAGAACTGGATCTTCGGAGCAAAATGTGACTTTATCGTAGGGAATAAGATAAAAGAGGATTCCCTTATGATAAATATTAAAGATAAATATTCCGGACCATTTAATGGCAAGTTGGTAGAATTGATAAATAACAATGGAAATAGAGTTGGGGTACCTGTTTACGAACGTGGCTATATGATTGCATTACAGGCTGGGAAAATCATTAATTTTAATAAAGAACATCCTGATGACGGGCTTATGCTCTTGACTTCAGCGGGGTTCATACAACACAAAATAAATATTTACAATAGCAATAAGGATGTACCCGCACTTTGGGGCGATATGCTTAAAGGTTATGACAGACTTACAAATGGCTGGTTTATAGAGCAGTACGCCGGCTATTGTTATTTTGCCAAAAACAAGTTGCTCAACTTTAATATAGGTCTCGATGCAATGCTTGGTTTTACAAAGGACAGAAGAGATTACCTTTTCGATGTAATGCGCACAGACAATAAGCAGCGTTATGATGTTTTGTTTGGCATTCGTGCCGGCTGGATGATACCAATTTTCAGGCATTCTTCTGAAGAAATTTCTTTTGAATGATTGCTGTATTTCTCTACAACATTGCTATTCGCTGCTATGTGGCTGGCATCCGAATTTTCAGCATTTTTAATGCCAAGGCGCGCTTGTTTTTAAAAGGGCGGGTGGGGTTGTTAAAGAAAATAGAGGAGAGCTTCCGTGATGACAAGCGCGAAAAAATTTGGGTCCATTGCGCATCGCTGGGCGAGTTTGAGCAAGGACGCCCCATAATAGAGGCGCTGAAAGCTAAATACCCACAAATAGCTATCGTGCTCACCTTTTTCTCTCCATCAGGCTATGAAGTAAGGAAAGATTATAAAGTGGCAGACTATGTCTTTTATCTACCTGTCGATTCGGCAAAAAATGCGCGGTTCTTTTTAGAGAAGGTGAATCCAAAACTTTGCATTTTTGTGAAGTATGAACTCTGGTACCACTATTTGTCAGGCTTGAAGCATAAAAGCGTTCCCACCTTCCTTGTTTCGGCGGTATTTAGTGCGCGACATGGCTTTTTTAAATGGTATGGTGGCCTTCAGCGCAGCATGTTGCGGTGCTTTACTGAAATACTTGTACAGGATGAGCACAGCGCCACGTTGCTTGCAGACATCGGTATTAAAAACGTTGCTATTAGTGGTGACACCCGTTTTGATAGAGTCGTCGCTGGAGCTGCCGAACACGTGTTGTTGCCAATAGCTGAAGCGTTTACAAATAATTATAAAGTTGTTGTTGCTGGCAGTACCTGGAAGGAAGATGAAGAGATGCTCGCCAGCGTACTATGCCTGTTACCTGAGGACTGGCGGCTTATTGTAGTGCCTCACGAGGTAGACGGGAGTCATATAGATGCTGTTGCGAAATTGTTTGCCGGGGAAAGTATTAACTGGAGTGAGTGGAAGGAAAATTCCCGGCAGCGAGTTTTGGTTGTGGATAAAGTTGGTTTTTTGTCGCAGCTATACCGTTTTGCAACAGTCGCGTTTATCGGTGGCGGGTATGGAAAAGCAGGTGTGCATAATGTATTGGAAGCTGCGGTATACGGAAAACCTTGTTTTTATGGCCCAGTGTACCACCAGTTTATAGAAGCAACCGAACTTGTAGCGAATAAGGGCGCAACGGTGGTAAATAATGCTGAAGAGTTTGCTAACGGGATACAGCAGCTTGAAGCGCAAGACCAATATAATAATCAAGCGCAAATCGCAAGGAACTACGTGTTGCAAAAAACAGGGGCGACTGCCAAAACATTAGCTGTGATAAAAAAGTATCTTTAGTTGCTATAAATCAGTCATCTTTACCAGCAATACTTTTTCCGTGGCCTCCTTAATTTTAAAGCGTTCATCGAGCCTGAAACCGGCCAACCACATAATTTTTTTTTGATTTTCCAATACAAATATGTGTTCTTTCTCGTGCAGTGGCACTTTTTCGTTAATAAGCACCCGGCTCACTTTTTTCTTTTTCATATTCATACCAATAGGGTAGAAGTAGTCACCTGTCTTCCATTTCCTCAGCAGTATTGGTAATTCTATCAGCTTTGCATCTATGTAAGCGACCGTGGCATTTTTATCTATCTCCGAGGGTTTATCGACCAAGGAGAAGGAGAATCTTTTTTTATCGGTTTCAACTACACAAGGAAATTGTTCAACAAGTATAATGTCAGTTGTTTCAGCCGGGATTGTCGTTATGATAAGGAAGTCGCGGTTTTTTATAATTCTATGAGATGCAGAAGTGACATAGCGGCCGCTTTCAGCATTGATCAAATCAACTACCTGACCCACCTGCAGGGCTGTGAAGCCAAATGCTGAGATAAGTTCATAGACTACAGTATTCAGTGGTGTTGTATTTTTGAGTTTGAGGACCGGGATGTAAAAATCCTGTCCCCTTTTTTCTAACAGTCGCTTTCTTTCTTTTTCTATTCCTTTTTTATAGATTTGTTCCACTTCAGCAAACCTCGTAATACTTTCATTCACGCGAGTAACCGAATCGGGGAACAGCTCATTGATTGCGGGAATCAACTTGTGGCGGACGGCATTTCTTAGGTAATCATTTGAAGCGTTTGAAGCATCTTCGCGGTATTGAATGTTGTTTTGAGCCACGAAGGTCATTATTTCTTCTTTCTGTGCGAATAGGAGGGGTCTTATGATGATGCCATTGTCGGGCAGTATACCATGCATACCAGCAATGCCAGTGCCTTTAAAAAGGTTTATGAGCATTGTCTCCACGTTGTCATTGCCATGGTGGGCTGTTGCTATTTTGCTGTAACTATATTCTTCACAAAGGTTTTTAAACCAGACGTAGCGCAGGTCGCGCGCTGTTTCCTGGGTTCCTTTTTTCCATTCTTTAGCTATGCCCTTAGTATCGAAGTGCGTGGCATGAAAGGTAATATTATTGGTTTCGCACCATGTCATTACGAGAAGTTCGTCGCCGTCTGATTCGGCTCCTCTCAATTTAAAATTGCAGTGTGCTACGCTGAACGGGACACCGGTATGCAAAAAAAGATGTGCAAGCACCATGGAGTCGCTGCCTCCGCTTACCGCTACAAGTACTTTTTGTCCTTGTTTAATAAATTTGTATTTGTTCCAGTTTTGCCGGAACAATTGTAATAAATCCATAATTAATATACGAGATCTTCGTGAGCACTCTGTAGTTCGCTGTAAGAATGCATGTCACCGGCGGTTTTAGCCCGCTCCATACCTTTTGCATAAATTGAAACAGCACTATCCGGATCATTTATACGTTCGTATAGCTTGCCAAGGTGATAATAGGTTGCAATATATCCGGGGTCAAACTCAAGGTTTTTTTCGAAATATTCCTGAGCAGAATCGTCGTTATCTTCCTTAACAAATTCAAGAGCCAGGGCATGATTGAGGAAACAATCATTTGGAGACTCTGCTAAAAATGCCTGTAATTTTTCTATTCTTGTCATAGTAAGTTCTAAAGTAAAAGTAAGCAAAAATACGGTGAATGGCTCCTGCTTAAAATCAGTTTAAAATTTTATAAGTGTCAATATGTATCGATCTGAATTGCAACAGCTGTTTTATAACAAAGCAGGCCCATTTGAGCCTGCTTTGTTATAATTGAATCGTAATATTTTACTTAGCTATAATGATGTGTTCTGTTAGTTTTTTAGTGGCATTTTTGTTGTCAGTAAACTGCACGATATACATTCCGCTGGTAAGATCGGCAGTATTGATCTGGCATTTTGAAAAGTTGCATACCTGCGAAATGACAGTACGACCCAGGGCATCTATTATTGATACTGTTCCTTCTACGTTGCCGGTTAATCCATCAATTTCCACGTTTACGGCATTCTGCGCCGGGTTCGGGAATACGATCATCTTTACTGCATTTTCTGTAACTTCCTGAACGGATGTAGGCCAGTAAACGGTGAAATACTGGGTGATGCCACAACCGAAATCGTCAGGGTATCCGCCGGTATAAGAAAATCCATTGAGTGGAATTGGTGTATGGGCAGTGTTTTGGTTTTCAACTTTAATGTAGCCATTTGTAATGCCTGCGCTCGCAAATACCCACCATGCGAGACCATCGCAGCTGCTATCATATACCTGCAATTTGTAAAAACCGGGTTGCAGGTTTATGGTATCGCGATAAAGTGTAGAAATATATGCGTCGGTCTTCGATGCAACAATCGTATTGTTCATGTCAGTGATCACCCATCCGGTTTCACAAATTGTAGAACTTGATGGAATAGTTTCGTTGTTAGTAGCGAATGTGATTCTGAATGTTGATGGCCAGTAAGGGGCAGCAATGAACTTGCTGCTCATGGTATTATTAGTAGCATCGTCATCTGCAACACCATTTACCGATGTAATAGTTGCTGAAAAACTGTGCATTCCCGAAGTAGTTGTATCCGTATTTAAATCAGGTAAAACCGGCAGGGTAATATCCATTTCATTGAGGCTGGCAATAGTGCCCGTCCAAGGGTAGTTCTGTGAAATGCCACCAACTACACCATATTGAATGTTCATTGATGTAATTGGGTTGGCACCTGTATTTTTAACATGAATTACAGGGTTTGCATTAATAGGGTTTTCACGGAAGTGGTTTTCGTCGAGTGTTGGCGAGATAATGTCATCAAGAGATGCATCTGTTGTTTTATTCATGCCGCCGTAGTATATCAGTGTTGCATCTGTAGTGTAGCTTGCGCCTCCGTTACCTACATAATCATCAAACTTTATTGCGGTATTGAATGTCATACCCCCCTTTACGTTTGGCAATATGTTGTGGTGGGGGTAAACCATTGCACCAGGACACCAGTTAGCGCGGGTAAGTAACCAGGTGCCAGACTGAGGGTAGAGTTCATTAGCTCCGCAATTGTCTCTCCATATTGTTTTTGTGGAAACGGGAGTGCCGTTCAATAGTACCTGGTAATTATGCGAACAAAACTCGTTGCAGTTGCTGGCGTCAGATCCATGACCCGTTACCGTAAACTTCAGATCAGCTGTTTGCGTGCCTGCTGGTGCTGCCTCTGTCAGCGCTGTAAAATGGGTATTTATGTTTCTTGTGCCACCGTGTGTAGTGTCGCCGTAGCTGTAACTGCCATTCCACAGGCTCCTTACATCAAGTACCGTTCTATCTGGTACCCCTTCAATGAACAGGAATTTTATGTTGCCGGTGAAACCTCCTGAATAGCCAGAGAATAATATCCTCATTGTTGCAGTGTCGGTAAGTTTAGCGGCGTAGTCAGTCACGTCGTAATAATAATGCTGCTTCCATGTATATGGCGTGCGCGGAGCACCTCCATTTGCATAGGGAGTTATCAATCTGCCCAGTTCAAAAGTCTCACCGTTTGGTTTTATAAGGTAGTTCAAAACTGTATAATCCCAGTCGCCACACCATGGCACAGCTCCAGAACCATAAGTATAACCCGGGCAAGTATACTTGCCGAGCGTGAATACCATTATTATTTTCCGGTAGGTAACCCCGGTATGCGGGAAAACGAGCGTAGTGTCGTAGTTACCATACCAGGAAAGATTCGCGATATTGGCCTGAACAATCGTTGTATCGCCCGGAGCTGCTTGTAGAGCGGCGTTTAACGACAGCACCGCTATGAGTATTAGTAATATTCTTTTCATCTCTATGTTTGTAGCAAAAATAACAAAAAAATGTTGTCGGTTTTCCGTATTGCTCTATAATGACAATTAAATTATAAAGAGGATATTAACAAGAGGAAAATATCGCCGAGTAATACAAAGGTTTATTGGTTTGCCAGATATTCCTGCAGCATCATTACTGCGGCTACCGTATCTATCAGCCCCTTTTGCTGCCGGTCTTTTTTCTTTAGCCCCATACCTGCAATTTCGCGGCTTGCCATTTTAGAGGTCAATCTTTCATCTATTTTCTCCACAGGCATTGCAGGGAAAACGTTGCCAAATTTTACGATAAATTTCTCCACGAGTGGGGTAGCATCTGTTGGGGTATCGTCAAGGTTAAGGGGGTAACCAATGATGATTTTTTCAACCGGCTCGGTAAGCATATATTTTTTAAGATAGCCTATCAATTCGTTGGAATCGACTGTCTCCAATGCAGTCGCAATAATTTTTAATGGGTCTGTTACGGCGACTCCGGTGCGTTTTTTACCGAAATCAAGTGCAATGATTCTTGCCAAAATGTTATTTGTGTTTTAAAGATTTGAAAACTACGGGGTCATGTTTTTTTAAAATGTCTCTCTCCATTTTTTGTAATTCCAAAAACCTTACCAGCAGCCTTTGTTGTTTGAGTGGATCGGTTTCGGTATTTAGTTTTTGCATCAATTGTTCAAGGAGTACCATTACCTTCTGGTTTTCGAAATAGGACAACGAGCTATCTACATCAGAGATATAAACCATTGTTTCTGAAAAGCTTGTAATACCATACTTCTCTTTCCAGTTGGGGCTAATTTCTACGTCGGAATGGAGTAGTGATGCAAGTTTTTCCTTTATTACTGGGTCGGGGTGGTTGAGGAAGTAATGTATTTCGGGTGTTTTACCGAAATGAGTGACATGGTCGTAATATTCGTTAAATATCTTTCCAACCATCTGCACGTCCAGAAAAGCAGGGTCCACCCGCTCCTCTATTAACTCTGCAACCGATCTTTTGTCGTCGTAAGTTAGGTGACCAAACTCAATCAGAACCCGAATCAATTGCCACTCCTGTTCTTCTCCCGCGGTTGTTTTAGAAAGCTGAGGCTCATCAATAGGGCCTGACTCCAAAGCTGGC
>CAILMA010000742.1 GCA_903835145.1 uncultured Bacteroidota bacterium | reverse complement strand
TCCCGTTGATCTTTGATTATAAAGATGAAAATGGTGTGCTTACGCACATGGAAGCTGAAAAAGTGAGTGTATCGCCGGTTG
This sequence comes from uncultured Bacteroidota bacterium, assembly GCA_903835145.1. GTDB lineage: Bacteria > Bacteroidota > Bacteroidia > Chitinophagales > Chitinophagaceae > Flavipsychrobacter. Next base: position 7,279 of record CAILMA010000742.1, on the reverse strand, counting down.
AAAATTCCACGTTCAGGATACCTAACGATTATAAAATAATAGCCCACGACGAATACCTGCAGCTCTGCAAATAGCAGCAAGGCCATCGCATAGTTCTACTTCGTTTCTTCAAATGCCAGTGCAAAGCCATTCATGCAATATCTGAGGCCGGTGGGCGCAGGACCATCGTCAAATACATGACCCAAGTGGCCGCCACAGCGGGAGCAGAGCACCTCTGTTCTTACACTGCCGAGCGACTCATCACGATCTTCCGTTACACTGGTCTTTGTAATAGGCCTGAAAAAGCTTGGCCAGCCAGTGCCGCTGTCGAACTTACTGTCTGATTTAAACAATGGATTTCCGCAGGCCGCACAATAGTAGATACCAGTCTTGGGGTTGTGCACATAAGGGCCGCTATTGGCATATTCAGTACCCTTTTCCCTGAGTATATTGTAAGATTTTGGAGAAAGGTACTTTTTCCATTCGGTGTTCGGTACATTCAGCTTGCCAGTGGCAGTATGGGAGTAGTACGGGTTATTCTTATTCAGCTGCTGCTGAGCTTCACTGCAACCAATGAACAAAAACATAAGGACAATTGACGACAGCAACATGTTTGCTTTTCTCATAAAAAGTAGATTTAGTACATTAACGACGCCCGAAGAAAATTGGTTTTTTGCTGAGTCCTAAAACCTTGTTAAAGCAAACAGATATAATTTATTCATCACCACTAAGTTCCAGTTCAATTGGCATTTCACCTTTTCGCTCTGGTATTGCAGCCGCGAGTAAACTCAAAATTACGCCGAAAATTATTGGCATAAGAAGTCCACCAATCACCAAAACGTAATTCCAGGACTTTCTTGTCAGTTCCATAGCATTTTCAAGCGCTTCATCAGTCATACCTGGCGTTTTGAGCATCTGTTGTCTTGTTGCTTCAAGACCCTCTTCTTTCATGCCGGGTAAGGTGTAAATAATCACTACCCCGGAAATCATCATAATGAAACCCGCTATTACTGATAACTTAAAACAACTGCCATATACATTTCCATAGGTAACATATCCGTTATTCGCTTTGGAAAACGATATTGCATTTAGTATCAGAAACACTAAAAGAGGAATATAAGATATATAAGGATAGCCAGGCTTAAATGACTTACCAAGGAAATATATGATGTATGATACAACAATCATAGTAATACCCGCGAGCAGCCCATAAATCAGGTGAGTAGATTTCAATTTCATAACGCAGTCTATTTTGTATTTATGTATGAAGATACGTTTATAATCGACAAAAATAACATGCAGGCTTTAAAAACTTTGTTCCACCAGCGGAGGCGTTTTTCTGTTGATGACAGCAACCAACAAGCCCACCAGACAATCGACAAGAATATTAGAAAAATAACCGAGCACGTTGTTGCCCAAATTAAATTTTTGGGATTCGGCTATCTGCTTATCAAATTTCTCTGCGGTACTGTTTATAGCCTCATCGGGCGTTTTCATTTGCTCCATCCAGGTGATCATGGCACTTTTCAGTTTGTAGACAAACTGGGTATCGATATATTCTATGTAAATGAAATTGTAAATGAAATAAATAGTGCTGGAGATAAGAATCATGATGATAACAGCACTATACATGTCTTTAAAGGAGATGTAGCCGCCATTTGCTTTTCTTATCCTTGCCGCGCACAAGCCCATTAATACAAAGTAAAGGATATAGCCAATGGTCTTTGCCGCATAGAATGGAAAGAAATGGCTTGCCTGCAGATAGGAAACGGTTGCGGATATCATATAAAAAACGCCAAGGCCCAATCCGAAAATCGCTGCCATTTTGTTTCTTGCAGGCTTTGATAGTAGTGCTTCCATGAGTTGTTATTAGTTTATTTGTAGTTGATTGTTGTTGCAGATGCCTATTACCTTACCCGGTAATGCCATATTCAGGAAAGGATTATTCATTCCTTTCGATTTTCGGGTGGCACCTTTCACTGTGGTTTCGCCCTCAATGGTGAATAGCGTGAGTGTAGCCTTGCTGCCTTTTTTAATAGTACATGAGTCAAGATTGAAAATAGACCGAGGCACGTTTGTAAGCGCCTCAATCACTTTCTCAATCGCTACAGCGTTTCCTACGCCTGCCGAAAGCACATTGAAAGCTATTTCCTGAATGGCGATTCCATCAGCAGCGTATTCAAATTCTTTAGTCTTGGCATCCCATTCGTGCGGGCGGTGGTGGCTGGCTATACAATCGATGGTACCGTCGGCCAATCCCTGAATCAGTGCCTGCCTGTCGGCCTCCGTCCTTAGCGGTGGCGATACCTTGTATTGGCTGTCATAGGTCCTGAGTTTGTCCTCAGTGAGGGCCAGGTGATAGGGTGTTACGGAGCAAGTGAGTGGCAGCCCTTCGGCTTTTGCCTTTTTTATCATTGCTACCGACTCAGCGCTTGACACGCCGGTTATATGCAGGCGGCTGCCCGTGTAGCGCAGCAACTCGATGTCCCGGTATATCATAAGTGTTTCAGCAAGCAGCGGTACGCCGGGCATACCAAGTGCTGTGGAAAGGCGGCCTTCATTCATAAGCCCGCCAGCCGAAAGTGTTTCATCGACCGGGAATTGAACAATGGTTCCGTCAAATGCTTTAGCATATTCCAGTGCCTTGAGCATGAGATTGGGGTTTTGTATTGGCTTCCAACCGTCAGAAAAAGCAACTGCACCATTGGCCTGCATATCCAGCATCTCGGCAAGGTCTTTGCCATCTGCGTTCTGGGTAGCGCTGCCTATGGGGTGCAGGTTCACGGTGTGCCCTGCGGCAGCACCGTGTATATATTGTATTATAGATTTTGAGCTAATAGCAGGTTTTGTATTGGGCGCCAGCAAAACATCTGTAAATCCTCCTGCCACCGCAGTTGCCAGACCTGTTTCAATGGTTTCTTTCTGCTCAAAACCGGGCTCCCGGTAATCTGCAAAAACATCAACCCATCCGCACGATACCAACAGTTCGTTGCCTTCCTTTACCGGGCTTTTCCAAACTTCTTCACCATCAGCTACAATCGATGCCGGAGCCTTCAATTTCTTGGCAGCCTTGATATTGGTAATTACACCATCGGTAATGGTAATATCAACTACCTGCCCGTTAAATGGTGAATGGCTGTCAGTAACTTTTACTTTGTTTATCTCTATCTGCATCTTGTGCACCCGTTGTTTTTTGCAGAAAATTATTGGTAACAAAGTTATTATTATTATTGAAACTCGGGGTTACCGATTTTTTAAACCTCTACATCATCTGGCATGGTGCGTAGTATCTTTCGATGATTTTATTTGTTTTTGCCATGCCATATTGCCTTTTCCAGCGCCACTCGGTCAGTTATCATGCTGGCACGGTATTCGTCACAGGGCTCCCATTGTTGCCTTATCAGGTTCCAGTGGTCTAAACTTGCATTCCATAATAATTCTTTATTTCTGTTCACGATAAACAGATTGCCGTATGGACTGCACATAGATACAAAAATAGATTCATCCGGAAGCTCCGTCACGTTACCACCATTAGTCAGCGGCATGCGTTGCCTCATACCCAGATTCACCGGGCAGTTGTATTCCCAAATTTTTTTCACGTCATTTTCTTTGCTGGTTTTCATATCAACCATCAGCACCGTTGGCAGCCCGACAGGAGTGCAGGTATTGTTGTTGAACATATAAAGCTCCCCTTTTTTGTTTACGCGGCAAGCATGCTGCTCGCAAAAAACCGGAGCCCCGCTAAAGGATTTCATCGGGTCGGTACCTATCACCTTTTCCACTTTTCCGGTTGGGTATTTTACTTTAATGATCTGGCAGGTATTCTTAAAGCTTACCAGAAGTTCCTTAGTTTTTTCATCGAAATAAAATGCGTTTTGGTGCACGTCAATCGGGTTTGATATCTTCCGTTGGGTACCATTGTCCTTAGTGCGGTAATACACTGATGATCTCCAGCTCCAAACAATCTTCCCTTTTTCATCGAGCTCCAGCACAGTGCCATAGGGCATTTTCACTCCGGCACCGGCGGTACCCTTTTTTATCTCTTGCTCTGTTGCCATAAAAAGGCTGCTGTCTTGCGGGCCTATGGACTTCCATACCCATTGTACCTGCTCAGTACCGCAAACCATGTAGTGTCCATTGCTCATTCGGGTAAACTCATGGTGGTATTTTTCTACCGTATCATTGGTGAGGCGGTTGTTTTTCGGTGCCGACCACAATATCTTTCCATCGTAGCTTATCTCGTAGGGTTTATCGTTGGAAAGAAAGGTAATTGTGCCCTTATTGGTAAATTTTAAGTCTCTTATAATAGCATGTTCATCGGCTATCCCGGCTATGTCGTTGAGTACCCAAACCGGATTGCCACTCATATCGTAAAGCACCCTGGGCCTGTCGCAAAACACAAATCCAGCAGCATATCTGCTTGCCTGTTGGGTCACGTTTAGTCTCACGCTGTTAACATCAGTGTAAGGCGTTAACACTACGCTGAAATGGTGAAACGAATCTTTTGCACCAGCTGATGCTTTATCAGTTCGTTTCACCCGCCAGGTATAGTCAGCACCCCAATCGGGTAGGGTAACCATACTTCTGCCTTCAGCCGTTGTTACGGCAGCCACAATATTTTTAATAAACAGTTCTTCACTGCTAAAATTGCCTTTACTTACCTCGAGTTTGTAAGTGCCGCCAGTAGGAGTGGAAAAGCTGAAGCCAACAATCCTGTAATTTAACTTGGCTCCTTCTAAGGGTGCGTGTTGAGCCCGGGAGCATAACGTCATTAACATTAAAACGATTACCAATAACTGCTTGCACATTATAGAGTCTTTTTGTATTTTATTATTGCTGGGAAGACAAATATTAAACATAACAGGCGTGAGGGGCCGGGCAACGGATTAGTGGAGAACCAACTCTTCCAGCTGCTTTTTGCTAATGATGATGCTCGCGCGGTATTGCGAGATGTCGTCCCACTTTTTGGCGCTATCGTTCCAATGTTGCAACACCGCACCCCACAATATTTTTTTGTCCTTACTCACTATAAACAGATTGCCATAGGGTAGTCCGGTTGAAACAAACATTGCACCATCGGGCAGCTCCGTCACATTGCCCCAGTTGGCAACAGGTGGGCGTTTCATCCCCTTCATGTCAACCGGATAGGCATATTCCCATATCTTTTTCAACTTCGCCGGTGTGCCTGAGGCATCCCGCAATATTTCTATTGTTGGCGGGGCATCGAGGTTGCAAATGTTGTTGTTGTAGAGGTACAACTCACCCCTCGCTGTTATCCCTATGCTGTGCTGTTCAGAAAATAAGGCGTCGCTATTAGCTGGTGTCTGTCCGTATCCGTATCGTACCATTGTCCTTCCTTCTGGGTAATTTATCTTTAGTATTTCGCTTTTGTCTCTGAAACTCACGTAGAGCATTTTATTGCGCTCATCAAAACAAAAACCATTCTGATGATCGTCGAATTTCGCGCGTATGTTTTTATGATGTTGCTGTTCTTCTTTCACAAAATCGTCCGACTGCTTCCAACTCCAGACTACATTCCCCTTCGTGTCATACTCTATCACGGTAGCAAAGGGTATTGCGATTGTACTTGCCGGACTCATAACACCAGGCCCTTTTTCTGCCAGCCATAAGCTACTATCTCCAGCAGCATCTTTGCGCCATTGCATTTTTACTTGTTGTGTGCCACAAACCATGTAGTGGCCATTGTTAAGGCGTGTTAATACGTGGTGATACCCTTCTGTTGTGCCTCCGCTCACTTTACCGTCGTCCGGGCCCTTCCACAATACTTTCCCGTCGTAACTGATCTCCAGCGCAAAGTCTTTGGTACCTGTTTTTGACAACAGCGTAATGGTGCCTCGTGAGGTCATCTTCAAATCTCTAATGTCCGATTTTTCATCAATCAATCCTTCTATATCAGGCAGAAACCAGACCATATTACCACTCATGTCGTAAAGTGCCCGGTTCTGGTCGCTGAATACATGCGCATCTTTATAGGCAAGCGGCAGTTGAGTAACGTTAATCCGGTTAGCAAGGGCCACGGGATTAGTGGGATTCAAAACGGTAAAGTGATGCAACGCCCCCTGCGGCTTTCCGTCAGCTCCCTTGCAACTCCATGTATAATCCCTGCCGAAAGCTGGCAGCAGTACCATACAATGTGTAGCCTTTAGTAGCTCATGAATAGCTACCCGTTGTTCAAATTCATAAATATTATTGTAAGTTCCTTCAGCTATTTCGAGCGTTCTCTGACCATTACCGCCCGGCACAGAAAAACCTACCAACCGGTAGGTAAGTTTGCTACCTTCGGCTGGCACTATTTGCGCCCGGCAAGTCACACTCGTGCACAATAACAAAATCAGGCTGTAAGCGAGTCTGCTCATAAAATTTAAAGTTAAACGATTGTCCTGTTTTAAGCTGGTTCTTTTTTTAAATTTTTACTCCTGCTTTTTCCATCTTACAATACTTTCCTACATTTATACCAAATAATGTCATGAAATACTTACCAATTCCATCGAAACTATACGAACAGAACAGGCAACGCTTCATAAAAAAGATGAAGCCAAATTCAGTAGCCATCTTCCCATGCAGCCCGGTTTTCCCGAAAAGCGGCGACGGTACCTATGGATATAAACCAGACGCCGACGTTGTCTGGCTTTCAGGTATCGTGCAGGAAAAAACTATTGTTATTTTGTATCCTGATAATCCGGATAAAAACGGGCGTGAGATACTGGTGCTGTTGAAACCAAATGAACTCCTCGAAAAATGGGTAGGTCACAAGTTCCGCAAGGAGGAGGCTACGGCAATATCAGGTATCAAAAACGTACAGTGGCTCGATGGGTTTGATACACTCCTGCAGGTACTTATGAACACTGCTGATACGGTGTACCTCAACAGCAACGAGCACAACCGCCTCGATACAGAACTCCCGCGCACTGATCTGCTTTTTGTGCAGGAAGTAATGAAAAAATATCCGCTGCACCACTACGAGCGTGCGGCCAGAATAATAAAGGAAGTGCGTGCTATAAAAACCAAGGAAGAGATTGAGGTAGTTAAGGAAGCCGTGGATATCACACACAAAGCACTTAACCGAGTACTTAAGTTCCTCGCACCTGGCGTAATGGAGCATGAAATTGAGGCTGAAATAACACATGAATTTCTGCGCAACAGGGCAACAGGGCATGCCTACGGCTGTATCATAGCTTCGGGTGACAGGGCGCGTACCCTCCACTACGAAGAAAACAATGCAGAGTGCAAGGATGGCGAGTTGATACTTATGGACTTTGGTGCAGAGTATGGCAACTAT